>CAZBSL010000018.1:3475-21450 GCA_964494265.1 uncultured Bacteroidales bacterium | reverse complement strand
CAATAATGTTTATGGTTCTTGCTTTTATGCTTATCGGCAATGGTTTACGTGATGCATTAGATGTTAAAATGTCAAAACAATAAATTTCTATTTGCTTCCAAAATAAATAAGGAATTTTATTTTGAAACCAGTTAAATTTGATGACAGCTATTATTCATATTTTATTGAATTAACCGGATTTTCATTAGCTGCCAATGCAGCTTGAGTTATTACGGTTATTAGAGCAATAAAAACTGCAATTAATGACGCTATTGCAAAAATCCACCAACTCAAATCAATGTGATAGGTAAAATTTTCTAACCATTTGTGCATTAAATACCATGCTACAGGTATTGCAATAACAGCCGATATCAAAACAAGTTTTAAGAAATTTTTAGTTAATAAGCCAACAATTTCCTTTACACTCGAACCAAGTATCTTTCTGATACCTATTTCTTTTGTTCTTTGTTCAGTAGTATAGGAAGCTAAGCCGAATAAACCAAGACAAGCAATAAAAATTGCAATAAATGTAAAATAAAAGAAAATCTTAGCAAGCCTTCTTTCAGCTTTATAAGCATTATTAAATGTCTCGTTAAGAAAGAAAGAAGAAAAAGGTTCGGCTTTTTCAATCTCATAATATTTATCTTCAATTTTTTTAATCGTATTTTGAATATCATCGGCACCGAGTTTAATCAGCAGATATGAAAAGTGGTCTCCAAGCCTGATTCCCAAAGGCCTGATTCCACTATGTAGCGATTCAAAATGAAAGTCATTGATTACTCCTATAACCCTATATTTTTTGTCGATTAGCTCACCATTCGGAGCATCCGTAAACATAATTTCTTGCCCTATTGGATCATCCCAATTTCTTTCTTTTACCATAGCTTGGTTAATAATCATTCCCTGTTTGTCGAGGGCATTATCATTAGAAAAACCACGGCCGGTAATTATTTCGAATTCCAGAATATCAATAAAATCTTCATCAACATCAAAAAACGGATAAATTTTCCCCTTTTCCTGTTCATGGCCTTCAAACTTGAAAAAAGTTTCCATTCGCCCTCTCCCGGGTAAAACTGCACTTAAGGCCATTTTTTTAATTTCCGGTATTGAAGCAAGTTCATTTTTTAATAATTCAGGATTATCTGAAAAATTGTCGCCACGAAGTCTTACAACCACAACCTGATCGCGATTAAAACCCATATCTTTATTTTTTACAAAATTAAGTTGTTTATAAATCACACCCGTACAACTTATCAAAATAATTGATATAACAAATTGTATTACAACTAACGAACTTCTGAAATACGATCCTTTTACCCCTGATTTCAGTTTTCCTTTTAATACTTCAACAGGCTTGAACGATGAAAGATAAAATGCAGGATAACTACCGGCTATAAATCCCACCAAAATTGCAAGTCCTAAAAAACCGAGACTTAATTGCCAATTATTAATATAATCAATTTTAAGATCTTTTGAAATTATTGTGTTAAACTCAGGAAGTAAAATTTCGGCAAGTGTTACGGCAAGAATCAATGAAATTAGGCTTAAAAATATTGATTCAATTAGAAATTGCCATCTGAGTTGAGGTTTTATTGCTCCCAGCACTTTTCTCATCCCGACTTCTTTCATTCGTTTTGTGGAACGGGCAGTACTAAGATTCATAAAATTAATGCAGGCAATTATCAAAATAAAAATTGCAATTGCCGAAAAGATCATAATATTTGTAATATCACCGCCCGGTTCAAATTCACCGTCAATTTTTGAATACAAATGAATTCGTTCCAATGGCTGTAAAAATAATTCTCCTTTCAACTCATATTGTTGAACAATCGGGTTTGAATAAAAATACTTGTCAAGAATTGTTTTAAACTCTTCTTCAAGTTCTTGAGGTGTGTAGTCTTCAGTAATTTTTATATATGCATGATAATTTAACCCTATCCATGCATCAATTGGCGGGCCCCCTTCATGCGGAAGTTTATACAAGGTTTGAAAAGATGCCAAGCCATCGAATTTGATATGAGAATTTTCAGGAAATTTCTTTATTACGGCTTTAATAGTGTAATTATACTCATCATTCCATTTTACAATTTTTCCGACAGGATTTTCATCTTTAAAAATCTTTTTTGATGTTTTTTCCGTAATTATGAGACTAAATGGCTTATCTAACGAACCTTCGGCTTGCCCATAAATAAAATCGACTGTAAATACATCAAAAAAATCCTGACTGACAAAATATACCTGCTCCTCAAATGTATTATTATTATAAGAAATATCGGGATGTTCCGAATGGGTCATTCTTACTGCCGACTCAATTTTTGGATAATTTTCATTAAGTAGCGGTGTCAAAGGCGCCATAACTCCTGCAATTTCAAATGTTGATCCCTGTGCATCCACACGTGTTGAAATTCGATAAATCCTTTCAGAATCTTTATGAAATGTATCGTAAGTCATATCATTATAAACAAATAAAACAATCAATATACTTATTGAAATCCCAAGTGTCAAACCGAGAATATTAATAATGGAAAATATTTTGTTTCGTTTGAAATTCCTGAATGCTATTTTAAAATAATTATATATCATTTTTTTGTTTTTAAAAACCTTTTTAAAGGCTTGTCAATTTATAAAATTAGTTCATTTGTAATAAAGAATATTTAATTTCTTTAATTGCATTTGTTTCAATCAATATGCCATAAAGTTACCAATCTTGTTTTCAAGTCCATACCTTTTTATTGCTTTTATAAGTGTGTAATTTTTTCACATTATTGTATAAATTTTATACATATTATGAATTCTTTTTCAATCTTAATATTCGCATAGAAACCATATAGCCACAGATTTTCAAATATTTAATTTTGTTATCTAGTGTTTGCACGAAAACTCAATATTCTGGAGTGCTTAGTCAGAAAACGTCAAGTTCGAGGCTTGCGAAGATCAGAAAACCATGAGTTTACTATTGTAAATGATTGGTTTTATGAACGAGCATAACGATGAAATTGGCGTTTTCTGGCAAGCACTATCTATAAATCTGTGGCGAATAATATTATTAATCAAATCCTGAAAGAGCCAATTTATTACCTTTGATTGATTTTAATTAAGTTTTTTTTATGAAAAAAACAAAAGCCAAAATTCTAATAGTCGATGATAATGAAGAAATTCTGATAGCTTTAAAATTATTTCTTTCAGAGTATTTTGAGACAATTATTACCGAAAAAAACCCTAATCGAATTTCAAATCTTATTGAGAATAATTATTTTGACGTAGTTATTCTTGATATGAATTTTTCCATGGGGCAATCCACCGGAAATGAGGGAATTTTTTGGATGAATAAAATATTAGAATATGACAAGAATGCAGTAATTATTTTTATCACTGCATATGGCGATATCGAACTCTCGGTCAAGGCAATAAAAATGGGAGCTACCGATTTTATTCAAAAACCATGGAACGATGAAAAACTTCTTACAACAATATTTTCGGCAATTAAATTAAGAAAATCTAAAATTGAAATTCATAATTTACGTGATAAACAAACTCATTTAAAAAATGATATTGAAAAACAATATTCATTAATTGGTGGGAAATCAATTGCAATGCAAAAAGTTTTCGAAGCAATTGACAAAGTAGCTTCAACCGAAGCCAATGTTTTAATTCTTGGCGAAAATGGTACGGGAAAAGAACTCGTAGCAAGAGAAATACACAAAAAATCAAAAAGGGCTGATGAAGTTTTTGTAAAAGTTGATATGTCGGCATTATCAGAAACTCTTTTCGAGAGCGAAATGTTCGGACACAAAATGGGTTCCTATACCGATGCAAAACAAGACAGAGCCGGAAGGTTTGAAATTGCCAATAAAGGAAGCCTTTTTCTGGATGAAATAGGGAATCTGCCGGCTGCGATACAATCGAAATTATTAAGTGTTTTACAAAACAGAGAGATTACCCGTATTGGTTCCAACTCTCCGATTCCTGTTGATATTAGATTGATCACAGCAACCAATAAGCCTCTTTATGAAATGATTGAAAGCAATATATTTCGCGATGACCTTTTGTATAGAATAAATACTATACAGATTGAAGTACCTCCTCTTCGTGAAAGAACCGAGGATATTCCGGTTTTACTCGATCACTTTCTGAAAATATTTTCCGAAAAATATAAAAAACAAGACTTGAAAAGCTCTAATAAAATTATTGAAAAATTATGCCGGCATTCTTGGCCCGGAAACGTCAGGGAGCTTCAACATCTTGTCGAGAAAGCGGTGATTTTGTGTGATGAACGAGTTTTGCAGCCTTCCGATTTTTTCTTTTACGGTATTAATATTCAAAACACAAGCTCCCTCAACCTTCAGGAAAACGAAAAAGCAATTATCCAAAAAGCAATTAGCAAACATAAGGGCAATCTTACTTATGCTTCCAACGAACTGGGAATTACAAGAAAAACCCTTTATAATAAAATAAAAAAATATGGTTTATAAACATTTCGGCATTAAAATAGGCTTGATGATTGCTGCTTTGGCAGCCTCTGCTTTTTTGTTTTCCTGGTCGATTATGCAGGATCATTTGATTGTTGCAAAATTTACATTTGCTATATTATTTTTTCTGCAAAGCATTTTCCTTTTTAACTTCATTAAAAGCAATAACAGAAAGCTTGGGCATTTTTTAGAGTTAATTAAAAACGAAGATTTTATACAAAGGTTTTCGAAGTTTGAGAAAGAAGCTTCATCAATGGAACTCAATCGACTCTACAACGAAATAATTGAATCTTTTGAGCAAATTAAAATAGAAAAAGAGTCGGAGTATAGTTATTTTCAAAATATTCTTGAAAACGTTGGAACAGGAATAATAAGTTTTTCGGATAATGGCAAAGTTGAGTTGATAAATCAAGCTGCAAAAGACTTGTTAAAAATTGGCTTACTTAATGAAATAAATGATTTGGATAAAGTTTTAGCAGGATTTTCTAATGAATTATTAAAACTGAAAAGCGGTCAACAAAAAGTAATAAAATTTTTTATTGATGGTGAACTTATTATGCTTTCGGTTAAAGCTGCTGTTTTTATTATCAGAAAAAAAACTATTAGGCTTATCTCAATTCAAAATATTACAAATGAACTTGAAGAAGAAGAAATTGATGCATGGCAAAAACTTATCAGAGTGCTTACACATGAGATTATGAATTCCGTAAGTCCCGTAAAATCACTTACAAGTACTATTATAAAGTTTTTTCAAAGTCATGGGAAACCGAAAAAAGCAAAAGATATTAGCGATATTACTATTGAAAATTCATTAACCGGATTACATGCAATTGAAAAACGAAATCAGGGACTATTGAAATTTGTTGAAACTTACAGAAGCCTTACAAAAATCCCAAAACCAAATTTTGAAGAGTTTGAAGTTGAAGATATTTTTGCAACTATTAAACTTTTAATGAACGAAGAACTAACAAGAAAAAATATTAATCTTACTTTAAACATTATTCCCGAAAATTTAACAATCAAAGCCGACGAAAAACTTATCAGCCAGGTAATTATTAATCTTGTGAAAAATGCTTGTGAAGCAATTAGTGAAGATGGTGAAATTAAACTTGAAGCTTATAGAAAATCGGATAATAGGGTAGTTATCAGGATAAATGATAATGGAAAAGGTATTCCGAAAGACATTCTTGAGAAAATTTTCATTCCGTTTTTCACAACTCGTGAAAATGGAAGCGGAATAGGGCTTAGCCTGAGCCGACAAATTATGAGGATGCACAAAGGAAACATTTCTGCCATTTCAAAAGAAGGAGAAGGAAGTGTTTTTACTCTGAAATTTTAAATTCAATTATTGTTTCACTTCAATGTAGCAATTAATCCCTAAATAATTTCGCAAGATAATTATAATGCTCGTCCTCAAAAAGTTTTGTGCATTTAAACCCACTATTTTCAGCTATTTCTTTTAAGGAGAAAAAATCAATAAATAACCAATCGAAAGGCTTGCCTTCAATTTTATTATATTTTAAAGTATATTCCGTTTCGCCATAGTAGCCTGAATTTAAGTCAATCAAAAACGAACCATCATCCTGTTCATTCAAATAAATCAAATCTGAGGAATCAAGAATTATTTGTCCGTTTTCATTTAAAAGTTTTTTAAGATGATTGAAAAGTTTTTCCAAATTATCTTTTTTTTCGGCAACACCAACTCCATTCATAATTAAAAGAATGGTGTCGAACTTTTCGTTTTTCAGCTTATAAATATCTTCATGGCGGGCATCTTTAACTCCACGGTTTTTCATTACTTCAACCGATTTTTTAGAAATGTCGATGGCTGTAACTTGAATTTTTTTCGATTGTAAATAAAGTGCATGACTTCCTGCACCTGCTCCAACATCAAGGGTTTTTCCAAAACATTCTTTAACAGCAATTTGTTCAAGCTCGGGCATTTTCTCAAAATCACGGAAAAAATATTCAGCCGAAATTATTTCATCCTCAGCAATATTTGTAATCACATCAACAATAGCCGGAAAACCATTGAAATGATAATCCCATAATGCTTGGCCGAGAGGGTCATTATCATTTAATAAATTCTTGTTTTTTTCTTCTTTCAAACTTTGTTTATTATTATTTGTTTGCAAAAATAGGCTTATTAGATATATTTCAGGATTAAAAATTCTGAAATGTCAAAACAGGAGGAGATAAAAAAGGTAGAAGAGGGTTATAATTTGATAAATTTTCCTGTTTTAGCTTTATGCCCATTTGCCAAATGTATTATTACGAAATAAATCCCTGAAGGAAATTCTGAAATCAGAAATTCGGTTTCATAAGAGGTTTTTTGGAGTTCTCCCTTAATGTTGTAAATTTCAATCAATTCAAAGTCAAAGTTTATATCAATGTGAATCTTATCATTTGCAGGAACAGGAAAAATATTCAAGGATTTAGTATCCGAATTTCTAACTACATCCACCCCCACAAATGATATGTCCGATTTGTAAATTGCATTTCCCTGAGTTCCGCAAAGTAAAAAATCAGAATCAGGGCTAATAGACATGCAATTTACAATTTTATTGTCAAGCCCTTTATTCATTTCAGTCCAGTTTAAACCATCGTCAAGACTAAAATAAACGCCATCCGTGGCAAAACCGGCAATAATAAAACTTTCATAAATATGGCTTAAAGTAAGTGTCCGTAAACCGGAACAGGGCAAATCATCCACAAACCAGTCAATTCCACCATTAACACTTTTTATCAATACCTCATTTGAACCAATGTAAATTTTTTGTGTATTGAATGGGTCAATATTTAATGTAATCGGGCTATGCTCCAAAAAAGGGCCTTGTAATTCAACCCACGAATTTCCTCCATTGTCAGTTTTCCACGCTTTTGAAGGTGTGATAGCATAAATAGTATCGGGGTGTTCCTGATTAATTTCAAGACATTTGACAGTATTTTCACTAATTCCACCGTTAGCGTATGACCAATTCAAGCCTCCGTTATTGGAACGCTTGATAAAACCTGATGCTATTGCATACATAGTTGAAGGATTTTCATTTACTAAATCAAGATCAGTAACCTCCATCATATATTTCAGTACCTGCCACTGATAACCATTATTATAGCTGATGTAAACCCCATCGGAATATGATCCAGCCCCAAAGATTCCATAAACTGTATCAGTATCAGGATAATAGAATTTCGGTGTTACCCAACCATAGCTTAAGGTCCAGCTTTTACCCTGATTTTCTGTAATCTGCATCCCAATATCAGTTTTAGCTATCCAATGATCTGGATTGTTATTATTAATTAACATCGAACCAATAAAAAGTCGCCGCATTCCCTGAATTGATGTTTCCCAAAGTTCCCCGCAATCTTTCGATTTATGAAAGCCTATTTCGCTACCGCAAAAAGCATTTTGACCATCCTGATGATCAAATAATACTGAAAATACATACATCGTTTCCAACCCATTGGCAGAACCAAACCATGATAAACCACCGTTGACACTCTTGTAAATCCCGGGATATGAAGGGTTACAACTTCTACATGCTACTATCAGTTCATTACTATTATTGCTGTTAATTGCTATACTTTGAAGAAAAATGGCATTGGATAAGTCGTTATAATTCCATGTATTACCATTGTCTTCACTAATATAAATTCTTTCACCTTTTGTTGCGGCTACAATTTTTTGATCATTATTGGGATCAACTTTTAAATCTATTATGTTTGCCGACAATATCTCAGTCCAGTTCAATCCTCCATTCATACTTTTATAAAGAATTCCATAGATAGTATTTTGTTCTGTCCCCGCATAAAATATTTGTGGATTAGAGGGATTTATCTCAAATGTATTCACTTCTTTGTTTGCGAAATCCTGTGAAATTTCAACCCAATTATTTTCATCTTGCGTCATAAATACTCCTCCTGTTAGGTATTGTGGCCCTGCTGTAGCAACGTAAACAAAATTTGAACCGGACATTATTTCAATATCCCAAATTATATAAAGAGGTAAGTTTCCACTAATATCCAGCCAATTATTGCCTGCATCAGAACTTTTATATATTTTACCGCCTGAACCTCCGGCATATATGACCGCAGGATTATCAGGCGAAATTGCTAATGCATTTATTTGGCCTGTAATAAAATTTGGGCTTATTTTAACCCAGCTATCTCCTTTATCAAGGCTTTTATAAATTCCTTCGTTGTCTGAAGCGGCATAAAGAATTTGTGGATTAACATGGTCTTGAATCAGGTCAATAATGATTGGTCCATTACCATTTTGAGGCCCTACATTTACCCAATTCTGTGAAATTAATGATTCGATACAAAAAACCAACATTAAGGTTAAAAAAGCAATCCGTTTCATTTTTAGTAATTTTTATACAAATATATAAAAAATAAACGATGTCACTTTTAAGGATATAAGACTTATTATCCAAAATTCTTACATAAAATTTCATAGTCGGGAAAAAAAAATTAGCAATAAATAATTAAAACTTTAAATTTTCTATGAAAAAATGTAATCCGATTTTAAAATATTATATTCCACGTCTTTGCATGATGAGTTTTTCAAATGAAGATTTCATTCGGCAAAATTCAAACATTTCTATCCATTTTTTGTGATTGTTTATCTTTCGTTTTCAGATACAGGTGAAATAGCTTAAAAGGCCAAGGATCAATCAAAAATCTTTTGTTTTTCAAAATGTTATTCTAATACCAATCCCATTAGAAGTTAAACCCAAATTAAAGTCAATTTTTTTCGATTCTGTTTTTAATAATCCATTATTATAAATTCTAACACCATTCTTCGCATGCTTTGAATAAGCTACCGAAAAAGGAACTGATGCTGCTATCAAACCGAGACCTATACCGGCTAATGTCCAATTAGCATCTCCGCTGGCTATAGCGGTTCCTAATGGATAAACAACCATAAATCCACCAATAAATCCACATACAACGACAGCATCAAAATTGCTTTCAGCCATTTTCATTTCTTTGTATGCTTCCTGGTTTATTTGCGTGATTTTTAAAAGCTGTCGTGGTGTTAGAACTTTATTATTTTGTTTGAAAACAGTTAATAGTGCTTTCTTTACTTCAATCGTATCGATTTGGTTTTGTGCGAATAATTGTGAGAAACTAACCAATAAAATAGTAAGAATTATTAATCTTTTCATGTTTATTTGTTTTTAATGTTTCTATATTATAATAAATTGTAACAAATAAACAAAAATTTTCTTAATATAGCCTGAATTTGATTTTAGAAAGAAAATCATCCTTTGTCGATTAAATGTCTGGAAAAAGTATTTTTCAGAATACATTTTCCCCTCAAAATCACCCATTATCAAGTTGTTCTTTTTTTTAACTTCGCATAAAAAAAATGTCATAATTATGATCAAAAAAACATCACTGATAATAATAATATTGAGTATGTCCTCAATGTTATTTGCACAACATCCTCCACAAACTTATGTACCTGAAACTGACCCTCTTGTTTTAGAAAAAATAAAAGAATGGCAGGATTTGAAATTCGGTTTGTTAATGCACTGGGGGCCATACAGCCAATGGGGGATAGTAGAATCATGGTCAATATGCCCGGAGGATGAAGGTTGGTGTCGTCGTAAATCAGATGATTATTATGAATATATTAAAGAATATGAAAACCTGAAAACCACCTTTAATCCGGTATATTTCAATCCTGAGAAATGGGCAAAAGCTGCAAAAAACGCCGGGATGAGATATGTTGTTTTTACGACAAAACATCATGATGGTTTTTGCATGTTCGATTCAAAATACACCGATTATAAAATTACCGATCAAAACTGTCCTTTTCATACCGCTGCCAATTCTAACATTGCGAAAGAAATTTTCGATGCTTTTCGTGAGGAAGGTTTATGGACAGGTGCATACTTTTCAAAACCTGATTGGCACTGCGAAAATTATTGGTGGCCCAATTTCCCGCCAAAAGATCGTAATGTAAACTACGACCCCTTAGTTTATCCCGAAAAATGGGAGAATTATGTTCAGTTCACACAAAATCAGATTTTAGAATTAATGACTAATTATGGAAAAATGGATATTCTTTGGCTTGATGGTGGCTGGGTGGCAAATTATTCGGATGAGGAAATCAATGATTTCTATTTGAAAAAAATCAATTCAATGAATTCAGGCTTTTTGAAAGGTACAATTGTTCGACAAGACATTCGTATGGATGAAATAGTTGAAAGGGCAAGAAAAAAACAAGAAGGTTTGATCGTTGTGGACAGGGCTGTTGCCGGAAAAAATCAAAATTACCTCACACCCGAAAACCGAGTTCCACCAAATATGTTGCCCTATCCGTGGGAATCATGTATTATTGCAGGCGGAAGTTGGTCGTGGGTTCCTAATGCAAAATATAAAAGTCCACGCGAAACGATTCATTTATTGTGCGATATAGTTTGTAAAGGCGGAAATCTATTGTTGAATATTGCTCCCGGACCGGATGGAAAATGGGATAAGCAGGCCTATGATCTTTTGGATGAAGTAGGAAAATGGATGGATGTTAATAGCGAAGCGATTTATAATACAACGACTCATTTCCCATATAAAAATGGAAATATCTGTCTGACAAAAAACGATTTCGGAAATATCTTTGCAATTTATCTTTTATCGGATGAAAATGATATTTTACCCGAAAAAGTTTTCTTATCAAACTATTGCCCATTAAATGGAAGCAAAATTGAAATAATCGGGAGAAAAGGAAATTTAAAATGGAAAAAATCAGGCAAAGGTTTTGAAGTTGAAATTCCTGAAAAATACAGAATGAATCCTCCTTGTCAGTATGCATTCGTATTAAAAATAACGGAACCTAAATAGTGTTTACACGAAAACTGATTTTTTCTAAAAAGCTTAAATAATTCCCAATACAAAAATGGAATCAATAAAAGAAATATACAAAATAGGTAATGGCCCTTCAAGTAGTCATACAATGGGGCCTAAAAAGGCAGCAGAAATGTTTCTCAAAAAATGTCCTGATGCAAATTTATATAAAATATTCTTATACGGAAGCCTCGCTGCAACCGGCAAAGGACATTTAACTGATTCTGCAATATTAAATGTATTAAAAGAAAAGCATGCTGAAATTATTTGGGAACCTGATGTTTTTTTACCAAAGCATCCGAATGCTTTAAAATTTGAAGCTTTTGATAGCCAAAATAATATGATCCGCAAATGGACAGCTTATAGTATTGGAGGTGGGTCAATTATTGATGATACTGATATGAAGGAAGAAACGGAAAAAATTTATCCGCTAACTACTTTAAACACGATTCTTGAGTGGTGCAATGAAAGAGGGAAAAATTTATGGGAATATGTTGCCGAATATGAATCTGTTGATATTTGGGATTATCTTGCCGAAGTATGGAAAGTTATGAAAGATTCAATTAATCATGGCCTTGAAAATGAAGGAACTCTTCCCGGGAACCTGAACCTGCCACGAAAAGCTGCCTCATATTATATCAAATCCAAAGGCTATCGAGAATCATTAAAACGGCGTGCTCAACTTTTTGCTTATGCACTCGCTGTTGCTGAAGAAAATGCTGCAGGCGGGAAAATTGTTACTGCTCCAACTTGTGGTTCATGTGGTGTAGTTCCTGCCGTGATTTATTATTATCAAACACATTTTGATTTTTCAAAAGTTAAAATTTACAGGGCATTGGCAACAGCCGGATTAATAGGCAATATTGTTAAGTTTAATGCTTCTATTTCAGGTGCTGAAGTTGGTTGTCAGGGTGAAATCGGAACTGCTTGTGCTATGGCTTCTGCAGCAGGAACTCAATTATTCGGAGGTTCTATTTATCAAATTGAATATTCTGCTGAAATGGGAATAGAACATCATCTTGGCCTTACTTGCGATCCTGTTGACGGATTGGTCCAAATACCATGTATTGAAAGAAATGCATTTGCAGCAGCAAGTGCACTTAACGATAATTCTTTTGCAATGCTTTCAGATGGCCGCCACCGCATCAATTTCGATGAAGTAGTCCAAGCAATGAAACAAACCGGCCACGATTTGCCAAATCTTTATAAAGAAACCTCAGGAGGCGGCCTTGCCCTTTGCAATGGAAATAAATGGTAGTAGAAAACCTGATTTTCAACCTATTAATAATTATTGTAACAAATAAAAAACATTAAACCGGATCAACATCAATTTGGACTTTAACGGAAGTATTGGGTTTTTTTGCTCCGAAGATTTCAATTTGATTTATTAATGAAGTTTTAAGAAACGAAACAGAGGCATCCTTTTCAATTTTAATTAAGATGTTTTTAATATAAAGTTTTTTAATTCTTGAAACAAGTGGATACTCCGGGCCAAGAACTCTTTTCCCAAATACCTTTCTTAATTCATCAGCTAATTCGGCTGCGGCTTTGTTTAAAATATTATAATCTTTGTGTTTAAGTTTTACTTGTATTAGTCTGTAATAAGGCGGATAACGAAATTTCTTTCTTTCAATCAACTGATTATTAAACATTGATAGATAATCATTTTCAATAACATTATTTATTATCGGATGAGAAGGATTATAAGTTTGAATTATGACTTTTCCGCGTTGATGTTTTCTACCAGCTCTCCCACTTACTTGTGCCATTAGTTGATAGCTTCTTTCAAACGAACGAAAATCGGGAAAATTCAACATATTATCTGCGTTCAAAACTCCTACCAAACCAACATTATCAAAATCAAGGCCCTTGGTTACCATTTGGGTACCAACTAAAATATCAGTTCTTTTATCTTCAAAATCATTAATAATTTGTTGGAGTGCATTTTTAGTACGAGTTGTGTCCAAATCCATCCTGACAATTCGTATTTCGGGAAAAATCAACGAAAGTTCTTCTTCAATTTTCTCGGTTCCAAATCCTTTCATCAATAAAACCGCACTTCCGCAACTCGGACATTTTTCGGGAATTCTGTTTGAGTATCCGCAATAATGGCAACGCAATTGATTATTATGTTTATGGTAAGTTAGGGTTACATCACAATTTTTGCATTCTGGCATCCAATTGCAGGTTTCACATTCAATTCGTAATGAAAAACCCCGACGGTTTTGAAACAATATTATCTGTTGTTTTTCTTTTAATGATTTCTTGATATGATCAATCAATACTGAAGAAAAATGTGAAAGCATCTTCTTTCGACGGATTTCATATTTTAAATCAACCACAATAACTTCAGGTAACATCATCTCACCATATCGCTTACTTAATTCAATCAGAGCATATTTTCCGTTATTTGCATTAAAAAAAGTTTCAACAGCTGGGGTTGCCGATCCGAGAATTGTTTTAGCCCCCTGAAGTCGTGCAAGATAAATTGCCGTATCGCGTGCATTATATCGCGGGGCAGGATCAAATTGCTTGAAGGAGGAATCATGTTCCTCATCAACAATTATTAATCCAAGATTTGTAAAAGGTAAAAACAATGACGAACGTGCTCCAAGAATGATATCATAAGTTTTTTCAAATGTGCTGTTTCCATTTCCGGCAGATAAAATTCTGTTCCAAATTTCGACCCTTTCATTTTTTCCGTATTTTGAATGGTAAACTCCTACCCTATCTCCAAAATATTTTCGCAAACGATTAATAATCTGTGTTGTTAAAGCAATCTCAGGTAATAAATATAATATTTGTTTCCCTTTTTTCAAATATTCATCTATCAGTTTTATATAAATTTCGGTTTTCCCACTCGATGTAACGCCATGAAGTAAAGCAACATCTTTTTCTTTAAAAGCCAATTTTATTTGAGAAAAACATTCTGATTGTTCGGGAGTTAACACTATACTCTCGACATTTGTAAGAGCAGAATATTCTTTTAATCGACTTGTTTCTTTTTTGTAGGTTTCTAAAATACCTTTTTTTTCCAGGGTTTTCAATTGTGCTGTCGAGGCTCCAACACTTTTCAATAAAACTGTTTTTTTTACTTCAACGATCTCCGCACTAAATTCACGAGATAAATTCAGATATGATAAAAGTAATTCCAATTGCTTGTAGGCTCGTTTATTTAAGTCATCGCAAGCCTGTTGTAATTGCTGCTCATCTCTATATTCCTGATTTAGTTTAACAAAAGTCTCTAATTTTGGTTTATATTTATTTGTAATCTCTTCTTCGAGCAAAATCACATTTTTTTCAATCAAGGTTTTAATTAACGGAAATGTTTTTTGTTGGCCAGTAATTTCAGCAACTTCTTTAATTGTTAGATTATTATGATTATTAAGAGCTTCGGCAACAAGATATTCATTTTCGTTAAAAGATGAAAAATCCTGATCAAAATTCATATTAAAAATTATCTTTGTCTCACTTGCAAGTTTCAATGCCGAAGGAAGTGCAACATTCATGACCTCGCCTTGATTACAAAGGTAATATTTTGATATCCATTCCCATAATGTGAATTGTATATCTTTAACAATCGGATCAATATCGAGGACAGATAAAATATATTTTACAGAAAATGCATCAGGTGCTTTTTGGTGTAGTTTTTTAATTAAGGCCGTATAAATTTTCTTCTTTCCGAACTGAACAATCACTCTTTGTCCGACTTTCACCGAATCATTCATTTCGTAAGGAATTCGATAAGTAAACAAATCCGCCAAGGGTAAAGGCAACAAAACATCAGCGAAAAGAGTGATACGGTTCATTGATTTTTTTTTCAAAAGTAATCATACTTGTTGAACAAAATCCCACTATTGCGGGACAGCTTTGTTTTCACAAAACATGTAAATATAGTAAATTGATACTTAATTAAGCTAAAAATAATTAATTAATTCAAAGCCTTCTTTTTCTTATCAAAAAAAGAAATTTGTACTTGTTTTATTACCACAAACAGAATTATCAAAAGCAGAATTAATGAACCGATAAACGAAATAACCTCACCGATAGCATAAACTCTTGGCTCAAACTTGAATTCTATTTTATGCTTACCTGCCGGAATTATCATTGCACGCAAAACGTAATCTGCCCTAAAATGAGGGTGTAATTCACCGTCAATATAAGCATTCCAACCTTTATCATAATAAATTTCAGAAAACACAGCCAATCTGTCTTTACTTGCTTCCGATTGGTAAATCAGTTGATTGGCTTTATAATCTGTTAAAATGATTCCGGATAAAGAATCATTTTTGATTTTAAATCCTTCTAAATCACTCTCAAATCTTTTATCAATTATTGCCGTTTTCAAAGGATCAATATTTTTTATCTCTGCAATTTCAGCATCGGCGTTTTCAACAATTTTATAATCATTAACAAACCAAACGTTTCCAAGTGCAAATTTATTCATGAGAGGAGCTTCTGATGGATTAATAATTATATATTTTGTGTTTAACATATTTAAGGCTGTTGACTTGTATAAAGCTGAAGAAATTGATAAATAATCCGGTTTTTCGGAAAGTGTTGTTTTTAAATTTTGGATTTCGGGCATAATATCAAAATTAATCAACTCTTGATAACGACGTAATTTTGCACCATGATATCCACCAATTGATTTATGATAATATGATGTACTTGCATTATTAAAAGTATTAACAGCTAAGTTCAGAACCCTATAATCAAGACTTTTATCCTTTAATATATCATTATCGGCTCTGGTTAGAGAAAATGGTTTTTCAACCTTAGTTTTTCTTTGAAAATTATCTTTATTCAAGTAACGATAACAAATCGGTGTCAAATCAATAACGAAAAGAATGATAATAATTGGAACAAGTATTTGTTTTCCAATTATTTTAGATGAATACAACCAAATAATAATAGCAACAGCCAAAATAAATAAAAAGCTTCGAATAGCATCTGCTTTAAAAATCGCAATCCTTGCGTTTTCAAGTTCGGAAATAAACATATTCAATTGATTCTGATCAATTCCCTGTTTGCTGTATTCTCTAAATTGAATGATTTCGTTACTACTAAGAAAACTAAAAATTGAGGGAACTAAATAAAAAATCAAAGCCAAGCCGCCTGTTAATCCGAAAGCAATAAAAAATTGTTTTTTCTTTTCCTTAATTATTTCAGGTTTTTTAAATATTTGGTTAAGAGCAAGAATAGCAAGTATTGGCATGCATAATTCGGCAATAACCATAGTCATTGAAACAGCTCTAAATTTATTATATCCGGGAAAATAATCAAGGAAAAAATCGGTTAAAGGCATGAAATTCTTACCCCAGGCGAGAAAAACCGATAACAAAGTTGCTGTTAATAAAATCCATTTCAATCGGCCCTCGACAATAAATAAGCCCAAAACAAACAGGAAACAAACTATTGCTCCGACATAAACCGGCCCGGAAGTAAAAGGTTGATCTCCCCAATATTGATTGCTTCCGGCTATTGCCTGCTTAAGCTGACGATCAACATTTTTCATAGCAACTTCATTTTCTCCAAGCGAGGCGGTTTCGCCACCTTTGGCATTTGGTATCATCAACGAAAAGCTTTCTGCAATTCCATAACTCCAGTCGGTTGCATAATCTTTATCAAGGCCCGAAGTTTTATTTTCTTCATCAATACTTAATTCCGATTTTCCGCGAATGGTATCTTTTCCATATTCATAAGTAGCCCAGAGACTTGTAACATGAGTCATAACTGCAAGAATAACCGCAACTACTAAAACCGCCGTTATTTTCAAAAATCTTAATAATGTTTTTGTTTTAATGGAATCAACCAACTCAAAAACTCCTAACACCAAAACAATCAGCATCAAATAATAAGATATTTGCGGATGACCGGCATTTAATTCAAGAGCAAGAAACAAAGCTGTTAATATCCCTCCCAAAAGAACTTTCCCTCTAAAACTTAATATAATTGAGGCTAATACGGGAGCCATATAAGCAATTGCATGTGCCTTTGAATTATGCCCCGCCTCAAGAATTATGAAAAAGTATGAGGAAAGGGCAAAAGCTATTGCTCCGGCAATACTAATCCACGGATCAACGCCGAGAATCAGCAGTAAAACGAAAAACCCAAGAAAATATAGAAAAACATATCCGGCAGGATTTGGTAATCCCAACCTGAAAATTCTATCAACATAAGAAATAAGGTTTGCTTTGTATTTTACTGAAATTTGATAAGCAGGCATCCCCCCAAACATTGAGTTAGTCCATAATGCTTCTTCTCCGGTTTTCTCACGATGATCCGCAATCTCTTTTGACATGCCCTTATGACGAGTAATATCACCCTGCTGAAGTTTTTTGCCTTGAAATAATGGACTGAAATAAAGCATAGTAATAATTAAAAAAATTATAACTGCAACAAAATAAGGAATCAGTTTTTTTATCGGGGATTCTTTCATAATAACATTTTCTAAATATTCGTCTTATTTCAAAATTTCTAACATGGCTCAAAGATACATAAAGAAAATTTATTCGAAAAAAAATTATAGCGGAGACTGGAGACTGATGACTGGAGACTGATGACTGGAGACTGATGACTGATGACTGATGACTGATGACTGGAGACTGATGACTGATTTTCAAGAGTCTATTCCACTTCTTCGTAATCAACATATTCGCCGAGATTGTCTTT
>CAZBSL010000018.1:0-3375 GCA_964494265.1 uncultured Bacteroidales bacterium | reverse complement strand
TCTTCGTAATCAACATATTCGCCGAGATTGTCTTTCTGTTGTTTTTGATTATCTTCGGGGGAGTAATCAATATTTACTGAATCTTTCTTTTTTTTCGGCTGATTATTATTGGTTTGTTCTTCGAAATTTTTTTGAACCTTTCTAACATATTTTTTCATTAAAAAAGGAGCAATATATCGCATTGCCCATTTAAAGAAATAATAAATTACAATTATCCAAAATAAAACCAATAAAACCTTTGACATATCAGAAAAATCTAATCAATTATAATATTCAAATTAACGACAATATTTTTAATAAATTCTATTTTTTGAAGTAAAAAATTTTGGAAAACAAAAAAAGAAGATAACCATTAAATTATCTTCTTAAAATATAATAAAACAAAATCGTTTTTTCAAATAATACCAAGTCCTGATTAGGAAATGAAATTACATTGCATCAGAAACAGTAAGTCTTTTTCTTCCTTTTGCTCTTCTGGCTTTGATGATTTTACGTCCGTTTGCTGTGGACATTCTTTCTCTAAAACCGTGTTTGTTTCTTCTTTTTCTATTCGATGGTTGAAACGTTCTTTTACTCATTTTCTTTCATTTTTTTTGCGAGTGCAAAGGTATTCCTTTTTTTTATTTGAACAAATTTTTATTACTTTTTTCTAAAATTAGTAAGGGCATTGGAATCAATGCCTTTACTAATAATAAATTTATTTCTTTGGAATATGTTTTAATGTTTCAATTAAAAATTCCCAAAATTTTTCAACAGTTTCGATATTTACCATTTCATCGGGAGAGTGAGGGTTTCTGATAGTCGGGCCAAATGAGATCATATCCCAATTTGTATAAACCGCTCCCAAAATACCGCATTCCAAACCAGCATGAATAATTTTAACATCAGGTACTTTTCCGAATTTCCTATTATAAATCTCTTTCATTTCACTCAAAATGACTGACTCGACATTTGGTTTCCAACCCGGATATTCACCTAAAAATTCAGGCTTTGCTCCTGCATTTTTAAAAACATCATAAAAATCTTTAGCAACCTTATCCCTGTCATTATCAACCGCACTTCTTTGCAAGGAAGCAACCTCAATTTTTCCGTCTCCTGATTTAACAACAGCAAGATTAGTCGAAGTTTCGACAACATTCGGCATATTTTTATTCATGGCAATTACCCCATTTGGGCATTTGTCGATAGCTTCAAATAAATTCTTTTGAGTTTTTGTATCAATTAAAAAAGCTGGCATTGCAGTTTTTTCAATGTCAATATTTAATCCCGAATCGGTTTCTTTTAATGATTCTTTTTCAGAATCTGCAAATTGTTTAACATAATTTTCAAATCCTGAGATATTTGAATTGGGAATAACAACTATCGCAAATGCTTCACGAGGAATTGCATTACGCAGACTTCCGGCATCAATTTCAGATAACCTAAGACCGAATTTATCGGCATCAAGCATTAATTTGTTTATTATTTTACAGGCATTTCCTCTACCATAATTAATATCAAGCCCTGAGTGGCCTCCTCTTAAACCTGTTACATTGATTTTAAATGCAGTTGAGTCAGTTGGAACCTTATCTTTCTGAAAATCAAAAACAACATTTGTATTAACTCCACCTGCACAACCAATATATAATTCCCCCTCGTCTTCCGAATCAAGATTTATAAGAACATCTCCATCCAGTAAACCCGGTGTTAATCCGTTAGCACCAGTCATTCCAGTTTCTTCGTCAGTAGTCAATAAAACTTCAATTGGCCCGTGAGGAATATCTTTTGATTCAAGAACCGCCATTGCTGCTGCCGCCCCGATTCCATTGTCGGCACCGAGAGTTGTTCCTTTTGCTTTCACCCAACCATCTTCAATATAAGTTTGGATAGGATCCTTATCAAAATCATGATCGATATCGCTGTTTTTTTGTGGAACCATATCAAGATGGGCCTGCAAAACTACAGTTAATCTATCTTCCATACCGGGAGTTGAAGCTTTCTTTATTATTACATTTCCGACCTCATCAACAATGGTTTCAAGGTTTAGGTCTTCTCCAAATTTCTTTGCAAAGGCTTGAATTTTTTCTTCGTTTTTCGATGGCCTCGGAATGGCACACATCGCTTCAAAATTCTTCCATAATGCTGCCGGCTTTAAGCCGCTTAATACTTTACTCATTATATTTCCTCCGATTATTTATTTTAATTATTTAATATATTTATAAAAATGATTCAACGAGCAAAGGTACAATTTATTTCTTTTTTACTTAGTTGAACTTTACTGAAAATTAATTTTTACTACCTTCGTAAAAAAGAATTACAAAATTACCTCAACTGAATGTGATTTTGCAATAATAAGATTCCCTTTTGATAATTGTGATAATATCTTTTTCCAATTTATGCTAAAATAATCATATAACTCGTTTAAAGTCAAATTTCCTAATTGAAAATAAACAATTTTTGGGCTTTTGAAAGACAGAATACATTTATAATAAAAATCAGAATCTTTTGTTAAAATAACCTAGTTGTTTTCAAAAGCATATTGCCATATCTTTGAATCTGTCATTGACGGATCAATATCAATTACGTGAAAAAATCTATCAGTACTAAAAAACTTAAAATACTTTGGTAAATTTACATCAACAAGAAAAGAATACTCCATTATTTTTTATAAAGATAATTGCGGAGAAGAAGATAAGTTTTTATCAAGAATAGCAGAAGCATACTGAAGTGCGGCAAAAATATCTTCTCTTTTTAAAATAGGATAAGCTTCTAAAATATTTTCAACGCTTTCACCTGCAGCAAGGTATTCCAAAATTGTTTTTACAGTTATTCTCATCCCCCTGATTGTGGGTTTGCCATTACAAATTTCGGGGTCAATAGTAATATTATCTAAGTAGTTTTTCATCTTTACTAATTATATACTTTACAAAAGTAAGAATAAATATAATAGTTATTTTTATCTATTGATAAAATCTCTTAAATGAAAACAATAGGCTTCATCCACAAGATTTAAAAAGCCCGATTACCCCTATTATTCCGACAGCACCATAAATAATCCATGAGCCACCATGCCACCAATCCGAAGTATCAACCAACGACTTATCTTCTGATGATGAATAAGTTTTCTTATTTATACCGATTCCTTCGTACGAAGAACATGGTTTTGGGCCAAAGTTTGTTTGCACCTAACTGTAGAATGAATATTGATTTCATTTGATTGAAATAAATCAATACGAAATAAATATTTTAAAAAATTGCAAAAAAAACCCGCAACAGAAATTCCATTGCGGGTTTTATATTTTAGTTCAGAAAATATTTATTGAACATTTGCTTCATTTTCAATTTCGAGGTCGCGAGCTGATTTTGCACCTGAAGGTAATTCAAGGCCATAGCCTT
>CAZBSL010000017.1:20879-26032 GCA_964494265.1 uncultured Bacteroidales bacterium | reverse complement strand
AAAATAAGAAACATCAAAATCTAACATTTTTATTGTACTGCTCGCCAAAGTATAAGATTGAAGTATGCCTATTTCGTTTTCAAGATTTTTTTGACCACCAAACATACCTAAACCTATTAAGGATTGTGCATCCATAGCATTATTTTCATCCTGAACTAACACAGTTGTATTAACCTCATAAACAGGTTTAGTGTATTTGTTAAACAAAAAAGCAATGACCAATGCAACAAAAATTGTTAATGCAAAAAAGTACCAATATCTATAAAATTTAAAAAATAAAAGTTTATAGTCAATTGATTCTTGTTGTTGAGCGTTTATGTTGTCTAAATTATTCTCCACGGTGTTTTATTTAAAATAGTTAATTAATAATAATGTTGTTGAAATTGCAGAAAAAATCAAGGCGTAAGGGAAATTGGCAAATGTAAATTGTTTACCTTTCAATGGTTTAATATACAAAATATCGTTTGGCATTAAATAATAATAATCCGATTCAAGTATCATATTATCAGTTAAATCAATTCGTTTAATAACTGCACCGTTTTTTGTTTGCCTAACTAAAGATACTTCGTTTCTGTTGGCATAATCTGTTAAATCTCCTGCCATACTTATTGCTTCAAAAATATTTATGTTATTCTGATAAATGGAATATTCACCTGGTTTTCTTACCTCTCCAACCATCGTAATTTTATAATTAACAAGTTTAACAGTTATTGTTGTTTCAATAAGATACTTGTTAATAATTTCCTGAATAAGATTTTTTGTTTCATCTATTGTTAGATTTTGTACTTTTATTTCCCCAACGAAAGGAAAATCAACAAAACCTAAGTCATTCACATTATAACTATTTAAATATACACTAATATCATTACTTAAATATTGTGAGGTTTGAGCAGAGCCTCCCGTATTATTAAAAAAAGCGAATGTTTTTTCATCAAGGCTATGAACTTTTATATAGAGATTATCACCAGATTGAATTTTGTATTCCGGTCCTTTCTCCCTAAAGAATTTTGTTAAGGTATCTTCAGGGTTTTTGTCTTGAAGATAAACCATCCTTTTTTGTGGAATACAGGAAGTTATTAATATAATTATTATAAATATTCCTATGTTTAAATTATTTATTCCGATTTTTTTCATTCTATAAAAAAATGTTATGATGAGTGTTATTATATATTATTAATATCAATGTGCAAATTTATATAATTTTTTCCTTATATGCCAACTATTTTTTTATTATAGATTTGCAAAAATATTTAATAATTTTTAACACGAATAAATTTTTAACCCTAATTTTATCTATTATTTCAAATTATTTTCCCAAGTAAGGTTGCTGAAGTGCATTTATGGATTTGAACATTAGCATATTCCCCTGTTTTTTTTTCTTCTTTCGGAAATACAACAATTTTATTTTGGCTGTTTCGTCCCGATAGGTGATCTTCTGACCTTTTTGATTTTCCTTCAATTAAAACTTCAAAGTTTTTTCCAATGTCTTTTTCATTGCTTTTTAAAGAAAGTCTTTGCTGAAGTGCAATTATTTCTTGTAACCTCTTAATTTTTATCACATCCGATACATCATCCTTTAACTTTTTAGCAGCAATCGTATTTGGACGCTCGGAATATTTAAACATAAAAGCATATTCATAACCAACCAATTCCATTAAAGAGAGGGTGTCATGGTGATCGGATTCTGTTTCCGAACAAAATCCTGAAATAATATCAGTTGAAATTGTACAATTGGGTATGATTCTTTTTATTGCATCGATCCTGTTTAAATACCAATCTCTTGTATATTTTCTATTCATCAATTTCAGGATACGGTCACTACCGGATTGAACAGGTAAGTGAATTGACTTGCAAATATTATCATATTTTGCTATTGTGTATAATAGTTCATCTGAAATATCTTTAGGGTGAGAAGTTGCAAACCTAAGTCTGAGTTTAGGATTAATCGTGGCAACTTTTTCAAGTAATTTAGCAAAGTTCCATCCATTTTCTTTCCAATGATATGAATTTACATTTTGCCCCAATAAAGTTATTTCACGATAACCCTTTTCAAAAAGATTATATGCTTCTTCAATAATTGTCTCTGGATTTCGGCTTCTCTCCTTTCCTCTTGTGTATGGTACAACACAGTAAGAGCAAAAATTTTCACATCCTCGCATTATTGAAATAAAAGCAGAAACACCATTATTGTCAATCCTAACAGGCTTAATATTTGCATAAGTCTCTTCAGTTGATAACAAAATGTTTATTGCTCGGTTTCCGCCAATAACAGTTTGCATAAGTTTTGGTAAATCTCTATATGAATCAGGGCCAACAATTAAATCGACTAATTTTTCTTCTTCTAATAATCTGGATTTAAGTCGTTCGGCCATACAGCCCAAAACTCCGATGATCAAATTTGAATTTCCTTTTTTGTGAGTATAAAACTCTTTTAAACGTCCTTTAACTCTTTTCTCGGCATTATCTCTTATCGAACAAGTGTTTATAAAAATAACATCTGCACTTGAAATATCATTTGTGATTTCATAATTATTTTCCAACATAATAGATGTAACAATTTCACTATCTGAAAAATTCATCTGACATCCATAGGTTTCAATATATAATTTTTTCTTATTTTTCAATTTTTATATGCTTTTATAAATAAAAATAAACATCATTTTAAATCAGACATTTAAGTATCATTTTTTTGCAAAAATAAACAAAAAACTCTATTTTTTATGAATTATTTCATTCCTAAATTACACCAGATTTGTGTGTGTGAAAATTTATTGTTTTACTTTTGCAAAAATTTTTATTAAATTCTAAACCAAATTTCCGTATTATAATGGTAAAAAATCTTGTAATTGTTGAGTCTCCTGCTAAAGCAAAGACAATAGAAAGATTTTTGGGTAAAGACTTTCTTGTTAAATCAAGTTTCGGTCATGTTATGGATTTATCCAAAAAACAATTAGGTGTTGATATTGAGAATAATTTCATGCCAAATTATGAAATTTCGTCCGATAAAAAGAAAATTGTTTCGGAGCTAAAAAAACTTTCAAAAGAAGCCGATACGGTTTGGTTGGCTTCCGATGAAGACCGTGAAGGAGAAGCTATTTCATGGCATCTGGCCAATGCATTAAACCTTGATGAGAAAAAATCTAAACGCATTGTTTTTCATGAAATTACAAAGACAGCAATCACAGAGGCTATTGAAAATCCAAGAAATATTGACATTGATCTTGTTAACGCACAACAAGCGCGCCGAGTTCTTGACAGATTAGTTGGATTTGAGCTTTCACCTTTGCTTTGGAGGAAAGTAAAGCCTGCTTTATCTGCCGGCCGTGTTCAATCTGTTGCCGTTAGATTAATTGTGGAAAGAGAAGAAGAAATTAAAAATTTTATTAGTGTTTCTAACTATAAAATTACAGCAGATTTTAAAATTGCTTTGCAAAATGGAGATAAACTTCTAAAAGCCGAATTGCCAAAACGATTTGCAAGCAAAGAGGAGGCTTTGGAATTTTTAAAGAAATGTAAAGCTGCCGAATTTTCTGTTGCATCTATTGAGAAAAAACCGGCAAAAAAATCGCCTGCTGCCCCTTTTACAACCTCGACACTTCAACAAGAGGCAAGTAGAAAATTAGGATTCTCTGTTTCAAATACTATGCGTGTAGCACAAAAATTATACGAAGCCGGTAAAATAACTTACATGAGAACAGATTCGGTAAATTTATCAAATCTTGCTCTTTCAACTACAAAAAATGAAATTACATCCCTTTTTGGAGAAAAATATGTAAAAATCCGAAAATATAAAACGAAAGCAAAAGGTGCCCAGGAAGCACACGAAGCAATTCGTCCAACATATATTAATGCTCATGAAGTTGATGGTGATATTGCCGGACAAAAGCTATATAATTTGATTTGGAAACGGACAATTGCTTCTCAAATGAGTGACGCAATTTTGGAGAAAACCAATGTTGCTATTGACATTTCTACCACAAAAGAAAAATTAGTTGCTAAAGGAGAGGTTATTAAATTTGACGGTTTTTTGAAAGTATATTTAGAATCAATTGATGATGAAAATTCCGAAAATCAAAAAGGTATTCTGCCTCCTTTGGCAGAAGGAGAAAAACTCAATTTACAGGAATTAATTGCAGTTGAAAAATTTTCACAACATCCTCCAAGATATTCCGAAGCAAGTCTTGTTAAAAAAATGGAAGAGCTTGGTATTGGAAGGCCATCTACTTATGCACCAACAATTTCAACTATTCAAAAACGAGAATATACTGTAAAAGAAGATAGGGAAGGAAAAGAAAGAAAATTCAACTTTCTTTCACTTAAAAATCACGAGATTACCGAGACCGAAAAAATCGAAAAAACCGGTTACGAAAAATCAAAATTGTTTCCAACAGACATCGGAACTCTTGTTAATAAATTTTTAGTGAAATATTTTGAGAATATTATAAACTATAATTTTACTGCAAATATTGAAAGAGAATTCGATGAAATAGCCGAAGGCCAAAAAGTTTGGAATGAGGTGATTAAAGAATTTTACTCACCGTTTCATTCACAAATCGAAGACACACTCGAAAAGTCGAAAAAATTTAGTGGCGAAAAATTATTGGGAAAACATCCCGAAACCGAAAAAAATATTTTTGTGAAAATCGGCAGATATGGACCCATGGTTCAGCTTGGAGACACCGATAGTGAAGAAAAACCTAAGTTTGCAGGTTTAAGAAAAGGTCAAAGCATTGAAACTATAACACTTGAAGAAGCTTTAGATCTTTTTAAATTTCCAAGAAATATTGGAACTTATGAAAACGAAGAAATGTCTGTTGCAATTGGGCGTTTTGGACCTTACATTAAACATAAATCATTATTTTATTCGCTTGCAAAAACCGATGACCCTACAATAATTGAAAAAGAAAGAGCTATTGAAATAATTGAAGAAAAACGTAAAAAAATCAGGGAAAGCCTTATCAAAGAATTTAGCGAAGATACTGCTCTAAAAATTCTGAAAGGAAGATGGGGGCCATATATTTCTTATAATAAAAAGAATTATAAAATTCCTAAATCTACTGAACCGGAAACATTAACTTTTAGCGATTGCAAAAAAATTATCGGAAGCACAGGTTCTAAAACAGCAACAAAAAAAGCACCGGCAAAAAAGACAG
>CAZBSL010000017.1:12028-20779 GCA_964494265.1 uncultured Bacteroidales bacterium | reverse complement strand
ATCGGAAGCACAGGTTCTAAAACAGCAACAAAAAAAGCACCGGCAAAAAAGACAGCTCCTAAAAAAAAGACAGCTCCTAAAAAAGTTGCAGCAAAAAAAACACCGGCAAAAAAAGCACCAGCAAAAAAAACAGAAAAAAAGTAGAAAAGAAGTTTTTATATAAAATTCATACATAAATTTAAATTATGGATATTTCTATTTATTTCAAACCCATTGATCTTTCTGAAATTTATATCAATAATACAAATCACGGAAAAAAAATTGCCGATCTAATTTCCTGTTATTCAGAAATTGATAATTTCCCGGACCTTACTTCTGTTGAAATTGCAATTATTGGAGTTTTGGAGGATAGAAATGCCGTAAATAATAAAGCTTGTGCAGAAGCACCAAACATAATTCGCAAACATCTTTATAATCTTTTTGCCGGTGATTTTTCAATTAAAATAGCCGATTTGGGAAACATTCATCAAGGCCATACCATTGATGACACCTATTTTGCTGTTTCTTCGACTATTGCAGAATTGTTGAAAAATAATATACTTCCAATAATAATAGGTGGGAGTCAGGATTTGACATTTGCCAATTATATGGCCTATGAAAACATCGCGAGAATTATAAATATTGTTGATATTGATCCGCTTTTTGATTTAGGAAGATCAATTAAAGATTTTGATTCAAGGTCTTATCTTAGTAAAATTATCTTGCACAAGCCTAATTATCTGTTCAACTTTTCAAATATTGGTTATCAATCTTATTTTGTTGATAAAAAGGCTGTTGAACTTATGAATAATTTGTTTTTCGATATATATCGTTTGGGGAAAGTCAAAGAAAACATTGAAGAAACCGAGCCTGTAATTCGAAATGCAGATTTATTGAGTTTCGATATTTCTTCGGTCAGGCAATCGGATGCTCCGGGCAACAGAAATGCTTCACCAAACGGATTTTTTGGTGACGAAGCCTGTCAAATAGTAAGATATGCAGGCATGAGCGACAAATTATCATCCATAGGTTTTTATGAAACAAATCCTGTTTTTGATAATAACGATCAGACTTCTATGCTCGTTGCACAAATGATATGGTATTTTTTGGATGGTTTCTCAAACCGGAAAAATGATTGGCCCTACCTCGACAAACATAATTATATTAAATATTTTGTTTCTATTGAAAATCACAAAGAAGATATAACCTTTTATAAAAGTAAAAAAAGTGATCGTTGGTGGATGGAAGTTCCATTAGAAACAGATCAAAAAACAAAATATGAGAGGCATCATTTAATTCCTTGCTCATATAAGGATTATGAAACTGCCTGTAAACATGATATTCCCGATCGATGGTGGCAAGCTTATCAAAAAATAATGAATTAATTTTTACCGGATTTTATCCGGATTTTTTGAAATAAAAGATTTCCATCCCGAATATTTACTGTCTTGGTTTTGACCATCCTTTTGAAAATAATGACAAACAGCAGCAGCTAAAGCATCTGTTGCATCGAGTTGTGTAACTTGAACTTTTTTCGAAAGTAAGCTAACTAACATTGTTGCAACCTGTTCTTTCGATGAATTTCCCCTTCCGGTTATTGATTGTTTAATTTTTTTTGGTGCATATTCAAAAATCGGTATCTCGCGATACAAAGCCGCAGCCATAGCTACTCCTTGTGCCCTCCCTAATTTTAACATCGACTGAATGTTTTTACCGTAAAAAGGTGCTTCTATTGCCAATTCATCAGGTTTGTACTCAGTTATTAAATTAAGAGTCCGCTCAAAAATTTTTTTTAGTTTTAATGGATGATTAGTATATTTGCTCAAATTTATTACACCCATGGTAATTAATTCAATATTATTATTTTTTATATTTATAATACCATAACCCATGATGTTAGTCCCAGGGTCAATCCCTAATATTATGCGACCGGTATTCAATGAAAATTCTATTTAGTAAATAATTAATGATAAAAAATCCAAAAATAAGAAAAACATACAACATAATTATTCGGCTAACGATCATTTTGGCTACCTATGGTTTTATTTATAAACAGATCATCCTGAAAAATAATTATTCAGAGCTTGTGGGCAATCTTGATAATTCTTTTCAGAGTACTCATTTTGTTTTCCTTTTCAGTTTGGGATTTCTGTTGGTTTTTATTAACTGGGGAATAGAATCACTAAAATGGAAATATTTAATAAAAAAAATTGAACTTTTATCGTTTTCAAAAAGCGTAAAAGCTGTTTTATCAGGTATTTCAGTAAGTATTTTTACACCAAATAGAATTGGTGAATATTTTGGAAGAGCTTTCATTCTTGAAAAAGCAAACAGGTTTGAAGGTGTTTTAATTACAATCATTGGTAGTATCAGTCAGTTATTGATTACAATCATTTTCGGAGCGATCGGCCTTATTTTCTTTGTTCCAGAATTTTTTGATGTATCAGAATATTTCTATGGCTATTTTTATATTGGGCTTGTAATAAGTATTCTGGCGATCTTGGTATTGTTATTAGCTTTCTTTTTTAATATCAAAATTCTTACTTCAGTATTAGAATCTTTTTCAAAGAAAAAATGGGTAAAATTCAGAAAACGAATTAAAATTTTCTCACAATATTCCAAGAGAGAATTGCTTACGGTTTTAATGCTAAGCTTGTCCCGATATATAATTTTCACTTTGCAATTTTTTATTTTACTAAAAGCATTCTCGGTTGAGGTAATGTTTTCACAATCAATAATAATTATTTCAATAATTTTCTTAGTGATGACAGCTTTGCCAACAGTTACGCTTGCCGAACTGGGAATCAGAGGTTCGGTAACTTTGTATTTTTTCGGATTATATTTTGAAAAACAAGGACTCCTCATTGATCAATCAAGCCTTGGAATAATTTTGGCATCGTCTGCAATCTGGATAATAAACCTTGCTATACCTGCTTTAATAGGAACTTTATTTGTTGTTAATCTTAAATTTTTCAGAAAAAATCCTCAAAACAATCAATGATTGATATTTTTCAATATATTTTCATACTTACATGCCTTGTTTATGTAGGAATAATTGCATCGTTTACGATTGGTTGGTTTGGTTTAAAAGTTTATTGTCCGACAACAAAAAAGCTTTCAACAAAGGTTAGTGTGATAATCGCAACTCGAAATGAAGAAAATAACATACAGTTTTGTTTGGATGATTTGGTTGCTCAGGATTTTGACAAAAATTTGTTTGAAATAATAATTGTCGATGATTTTTCAACTGATAAAACAACACAAATTATCGAAAACATTATAAAATCAACTTCCGTTAATATTCAATTGTATGAATTAAAAAACGAAAATGTTGAAAATTTTTCAAAAAAAAATGCAATCAGAAAAGCAATTGAAAAATCTAAAGGAGAACTAATAATTACGACAGATGCTGATTGCAGATATAATTCAAAATGGATATCAACCTTTGTAGATTATTATGAAAATAGCGGGAAAAAATTAATTTCCGGACCGGTTTGTTTTTATTTTCCAGTTTCTTTTTGGGGAAAATTTCAATCTCTTGAATTTTTAAGCCTCATTTCTTCCGGAGCGGGAGCAATCGCTATCGGAAAACCGATAATGTGCAATGGTGCAAATTTAGCGTATTCAAAAGCGGCTTTTTTAGAAATCAATGCTTTTGAAAAAAATTTGAAATATTCGTCGGGCGATGATGTTTTTTTATTGCAAAACATGCTGAAAACTTTTGGTAGTGAATCGATTGGGTTTTTAAAAAACAAAGATGCAATAGTTTATACTAAGTCTGAAAACTCTGTAAAAGGTTTTTTAAATCAACGAATTCGCTGGACATCAAAAAGTAGAGGGTATAATTTTTTTTTTCTGATACTAACTGCTTTTTCTGTTCTTTTGTTTAACCTCTCGATTATTTTATCATTAATAATTGGAATATTTTATTCGCAATTTTTGTGGTTTGCTTTAATTATTTTTGCAATAAAGTCTATTGTAGATTTCCCGCTTTTAGTCGGAATCACTTCTTTTACAAAGCAAAAGAAATTATTGTTTTTCTTTTTACCTCTTCAATTCATTTATCCTTTTTATATTACGATTTTCGGAATTCTTGGGAATCTATTAAATTTCAATTGGAAGGATAGGAAGCTTAAAAAATAAATTAATTAATTCCTATTTGTAATTTTATTATTTTTACATTTGTTAAATTATAAATATTAATTAAATTTTTTTTCTATGGCAACAAATCTCTACAAAAACTGGTGGTTATTAACCCTTAAAGGTATTCTTGCAATAATTTTTGGAATTTTTGCAACTTTTGTTCCCGGAGTTACCTTAAAAATACTTATGATTTATTTTGGCCTTTTCATAATTCTGGCAGGAATATTTTTAATAATTGGAAGTATTTCACACATGAAAAATAATAAAAAATGGGGGATGTGGATGTTTGAAGGCATTCTTGATGTTATAATCGGCTTAGTTGTTGTTTTTTATCCGGCATTATCATTAGATATTTTTATTGTTATTCTGGCAATTTGGGCAATTTCAATAGGCTTTACACAATTGTTTTCTGCATTAAACTCAAATCATGTTAAATCTGCAAGATGGTTAATGATTATTAATGCTGTGATAGTGATTGTGTTTGCAATTGTATTATTTATAAATCCTTTTGAATCGGCAATGGCATTGACTTACATAGTTGGTATTTTTGCACTTTTGTTTGGAATTTTTATTACCGTATATTCTTTCAAATTAAAAGATATTACTAAGGAGTAACTATCGGGTTCAGTATTTTGAATGTCAGTTAAAATAAATCACAAGCATTGGTTTAAGATACAAGAAACCCAAATTTTAATAAGCAAATAATTAAATATTGAATTTAATATCTTTAATATTTAATTGTTTGCTTTTTTGGCCATTCCATTCGTTTTCATCAATATGATAACAAATATTGAAAGGTGTATTGTTTTTAACTTTTGGAAAATATTCGCCTTGCTGAAAAGCAATTGCGTCGAAAGGAAAGCCGTTAATTTCAGTTTGTACGACTTTTAATTTTAAATGATTTTTTCCGACAATTCGAGCATATCCGGTATCAATTACACTATTGGTTAGAAAAACCGGAGCCATGTTTCCAGGACCGAAAGGAGCAAATTGTTTTAAAATTCTGAAAAACTTTGAATTTATTTCGTTAAGGTTTAATTTTGAATCTATTTCAACTTCAGGAATCAATAAATTATCAGTGATTGTTGAAGAAACAACCTCCTCAAATTTTCTACAGAAAGGAATATAATTTTCTAATTTCAAAGATAAGCCTGCGGCATATTTGTGTCCGCCAAAATGTTCGAGATATTCTTCGCATGCATCAATAGCATTATAAATATCAAAATCCTTAACCGAACGTGCTGAACCCGTAATTATATCATTTGATTTTGTAAATACAATTGTCGGCCTATAACAAAACTCTGTTAATCTTGAGGCAACAATACCAATCACACCTTTATGCCATTCAGGGTGATAAACAATTGTGCTTTTTTTCTCAAGAATGTGTTTATCTTGCTTGATCATCTCAATAGCGTCATGTGTAATTTGAGTATCAAGATTTCGTCGTTCGGTATTTAAGTTGTTTATTTGTTGTCCTATTAAATTAGCATAATCATCATCGTCTGTTACAAGTAATTTTACAGAATTATTCGCACTTTCAATTCTACCTGCTGCATTAATTCGCGGGCCAATCAAAAAAACAATATCGCTAATTGTAAGAACTTTATTTAATATTCCTTCAGATGTTTTCGGAACTTTAGTTCTTACAATATTACTATATTTTAAGATTGCTTCTATTCCGGGCCTTGGATTCTTATTAATAGAAATAAGTCCGTAATAAGCTAAAATTCTGTTTTCACCTGTAACCGGAACAATATCGGATGCAATACTTATTGCAACCAAGTCTAAATATTTTTCTACATTTTTAAAAGCAATATTTCTTTTTTGAGCAAAAGCCTGAACAAGTTTGAAACCAACTCCACAACCGGATAAATCTTTAAAAGGATAATCACAATCATCTCTTTTAGGATCTAATACAGCAACAGCCTGAGGAATCTCACATCCCGGCCTGTGATGATCACAGATTATAAAATCAACATTTTTGTTTTTTGCGAAATCAACTTTTTCATTAGCTTTTATTCCGCAATCAAGTGCAATAACTAATTTATAATCATGATTAGCAGCAAATTCAATTCCTTTATAAGAAATTCCATATCCCTCGGTATAACGATCGGGGATATAAAAATCAACATTTTTATAAATGCTTTTTATAAATAAGTAAACAAGGGCCACGGCAGTTGTTCCGTCAACATCATAATCACCGTAAACAAGAATTTTTTCATTAGCTTTTATTGCTTCTTCGATACGAGAAATTGCTTTATCCATATCTTTCATCAAAAATGGATCATGCAACTTTGAAATTTCGGGCCGGAAAAAAGATTTTGCTTCATCATAATCACTTATTCCGCGTTGAACTAATAAATTCGATAATATATGATCAATATTTAAAGTTTGAGATAAGCTTTCAACAAGCTCACCATCACCACTTTTTTTCTCGACCCAACGCTTTTCAACACTCATAACAACGGAATAATTTTAAGACTACAAATTTTTGACTTTTTTCCCTAAAAACCTAATAAAATCAATTATTAAAATCAATAAGATGTAGAAAAAAACTAAAAGCTTGATCTCATAGCTTCTACAGGGTCTAATTTTGAAGCAGAATATGCAGGTATTATTCCTGATAATAATCCTATAAAACCGGAAACAAGTAAACCTAAAAGAATGTTTTCACTAGTTAAAATCAGTTTCATTTCAGTTACGCTCGAAATAATTAAAGAAAGTAAAAACACTATTATAAGTCCAATAACTCCTCCAAATAAGGATAAAAAAACCGATTCAAATAAAAATTGTAATAAGATAAAATATCTTTTTGCCCCCAGTGATTTTTGAATTCCAATAATGCTTGTTCTTTCTTTTACCGAAACAAACATTATGTTAGCTATGCCAAAACCGCCTACAAGTAAAGAAAATCCGCCAATTATCCAACCGACACTTGCAATTACTCCAAATAAACTATCAAAACCTTTTGAAATTATATCGGTTTCATTAATTGCGAAGCTGTCTTCGGCCGAGGGTTTAAGCTTTCGTTGCGAACGTAATATTCCGGTTAACTCATCGCTCATTTCTTCATTTGTAATATATGGTTTTGCTTTAACTATTATTGTAGAATTAATATTTCTAATATCAACTACATTGCGTGCGAAATTAACAGGAACAATTAATTGATTGTCGGAAGTATTTCCAAACATATCCTCACCTTCTTTAGCGGTTACCCCAATTACTTTAAGTTTTCTTCCGAATACAGTTAATTTTTTACCAATGGGATTTTTGTTTTCAAATAAGTTTTCGGCAATTTCGCTTCCGATAATTATTACATTCCGTCCGCTTTTCGACTCAATCGGTGTAAAGTATCTTCCTGATGCCAAATCAAACGGCATTACATTATTAAAATCGTGTGAAACAGCCATAACATTAACATCTTTTATGCTGTTGTTTTTATATTTTATTGTTCTGTTTACGTCTATCATAAATGCAGCTTTCTCGGCAGTAATGCTTCTCCGAGAAATTTCCTTCAACTCCGTAATTTTCGGTTGAGGCCTTTGCAAATATTTCCACCAAGGATATTCGCCACCCATAGACCATGGCCATTTTTGAATAAATAAAACATTATTTCCTAATGAATTTATGCTTGTTCGTATAGAACTTTCCATGGAATCAAAAATGGTGAAAACAGAAATTACAGAAAAAATTCCTATAGTAATTCCAAGCAACGATAATCCGGTTCGGGTTTTGTTAACAATAATTGCCTGAAGTGCAAAAATAAAACTCTCTTTCAGTAATTTTAAAAATATCATATCATTACGATAATAAAAACAAAAGTATTCTGTAAAAATAATATAAAATTTTCAATTTTGTAATTGTTTGCCTGAAAATGGCTAAATAATATTTTGAAGTGCTGGAGGTAATAGAATCTTATGGTGAAACAATAGTTTCTTAAATTGAAATGATCACTTCTTAGGGTGAGGGAATTGAGGGTTTATAGAAAAAAGGCTAAAGGCTAAAAAAATAAAGTAAAAAGTTTAAAGTGAAGAAATACATAGGTTTAGACAAAGGATGGTATCCATCCGGAAGAGAGAATTGCCTTATAAGGCTATATATGAATTGGTAGGGGTGCCATCCCTGTAGGATTTTTGATTTACCCATAGGTTTTTTCTCATTCAATCCTTCATTTCGACAAAGAAAGGCTGTCAAGTGAGTAAAATCATTGAATTTAAAATTTTATAGCCGCAACATTAAAAAGCAATATTAGCATTGCTTTTAATGTTATTTTTACTAAACTTGCATTTAAAGAGAAATTCAATTTTTGTAATATGTTTAAAAAAATAAATAGTGCGTTAATATCTGTATATCATAAAGATAATCTAAATAAAATTATACAGGTTTTAGATGAATTTAATGTAAAAATTTATTCAACCGGAGGCACTTACGCTTATATTAAAAATCTTGGTAAAGATGCTATTTCAGTAGAATCAATTACAAATTACCCTTCAATTTTAGGAGGACGAGTAAAAACACTTCATCCAAAAATTTTCGGGGGTATTCTTGGTCGCAGAAATTGTGAAGAAGATAAGGTTCATTTGCAAGAATATGATATTCCTGAAATCGACCTTGTAATTGTTGATCTTT
>CAZBSL010000017.1:9684-11928 GCA_964494265.1 uncultured Bacteroidales bacterium | reverse complement strand
GTTCATTTGCAAGAATATGATATTCCTGAAATCGACCTTGTAATTGTTGATCTTTATCCGTTTGAAGAAACTGTGGCTTCCGCAAAAAGCGAAAACGAAATAATTGAAAAAATTGACATAGGTGGAATCTCATTGATTCGTGCTGCTGCAAAAAATTTTAATGATGTTTTGGTAGTTCCGTCTTCAAAATATTATATAGACTTAATAGATATTCTTAAAGAAAAAAACGGACAGAGCGAATTGTCAGACAGAAGAAATTTTGCTGCCAATGCCTTTAACATTTCATCTCACTACGATACCGCTATTTTCAATTATTTTAATAAAGAAAATACAAAAGTTTTTAAACAAAGTTTTTCGGAATCTAATTCATTAAGATATGGAGAAAATCCACATCAAGAGGGTTTGTTTTTTGGTGAACTCAACAAGGTTTTTGATCAGCTTCACGGAAAAGCAATTTCGTATAATAATCTGGTTGATCTGGATGCTGCCATAAATTTGATAAAGGAATTTTCTGAGCCTACATTTGCAATTCTAAAACATACGAATGCCTGCGGACTTGCAAGCCGTCCGAAATTAATTGACGCATGGAAAGATGCACTGGCCGGCGATCCTGTTTCAGCTTTTGGAGGTGTACTTGTTACGAACTCTATTATAGATAAAGATACTGCACTCGAAATCAACAAATTATTCTTTGAAGTCATTATTGCACCAGCTTATGAAAAAAATGCACTTGACATATTAAAACAAAAGAAAAATAGAATAATTTTGCAAAAGAAATCATATGATTTTTCCGATAAACAATTTAAATCATTATTAAACGGAGTGATCGAACAACAAAAAGACAGAAAAAAAGAAACAGTTGAAAACATGAATTTCGTAACAGAAACCTCTCCGACTGAAGATGAAAAAAGTGACTTGATCTTTGCAAACATTATTGTAAAACACTCTAAATCAAACGCAATTGTTTTGGTGAAAAACAAACAGTTATTAGGAAGCGGAGTTGGCCAAACTTCACGAGTCGATGCTTTGAAGCAATCTGTTGCAAAGGCAAAAGAATTCGGATTCGATTTGAGTGGAGCCGTTTTGGCTTCCGATGCTTTTTTCCCGTTTGCCGATTCGGTTGAAATCGCTCATAAAGCGGGAATTACTGCTGTTATTCAACCCGGGGGGTCAATTCGAGACAAAGATTCAATTGATTATTGTAATAAGAATAATGTCTCAATGGTTTTTACCGGAACACGACATTTTAAACATTAATCAAAAAAATTTGTACTTTTGAACACAGGTTTAAAATTTAAAATTGAACAAAAAATAAATACAGCCATAAAATTTAAAAATCCAACACAAATAAAATAAACACAAAATGGGGCTTTTTTCATTTCTTACCAAAGAAATTGCAATAGATTTAGGAACTGCAAATACTATAATAATTTATAATGATAAAGTAGTTGTTGACGAACCTTCAATTATTGCGATTGAAAGAAATACGGGAAAAATAATTGCAATCGGAAAAAAAGCAATGATGATGCATGGGAAAACCCATGAAAACATTAAAACCATAAAACCATTAAAAGATGGTGTTATAGCTGATTTTCAGGCTGCCGAATACATGATCAGGGAAATGATTAAAATGATTGGCGTTAAAAAAACATTATTTCCTCCCTCATTGAAAATGGTTATTTGTATTCCTTCAGGAATTACCGAGGTTGAAGAAAGAGCTGTTAAAGATTCTGCCGAGCAAGCCGGAGCAAAAGAGGTGAAACTTATTCACGAACCCATGGCAGCAGCTATCGGAATCGGAATTGATGTTCTTGAACCAACAGGAAATATGGTTATTGATATTGGGGGTGGCACAAGTGAAATTGCTGTTATTGCGCTGGGTGGAATCGTCAACAACAAATCTATCCGAGTGGCGGGCAATGATCTTAATTCCGATATTCAGGAATATATGCGAAAACATCATAATATAAATATTGGGGAACGTTCCGCTGAAAGAATTAAAATTGAGGTGGGATCTGCTCTCCCTGAAATCGAAAATCCTCCCGACGAATACGCTGTTCACGGCCGTGATATGTTAACCGGAATCCCCAAAGAAATTAAAGTAAACTACGTCGAAATAGCTCATTGTCTTGATAAATCGGTTTCAAAAATTGAAACTGCCGTTCTTCAGGCTCTTGAAATGACTCCACCTGAACTGGCAGCCGATATTTTCCGAACAGGTATTTATCTTGCCGGTGGAGGCTC
>CAZBSL010000017.1:0-9584 GCA_964494265.1 uncultured Bacteroidales bacterium | reverse complement strand
AATGAGATATTTTTTCATTTTTTTATGGAAGCATAGTTTTTTCTTTTTATTTCTAATTTTTGAGTTTATTTCATTTTTGCTTATAGTTAATAATAACCCCTATCAACGATCATATATTGTTAATTCAACGAATGAGTTAACCGGAAATATGTTTTCTGCCTTCACTAATTTCACGGAATATTTATCCTTAAAGAAAAATAACAATACTCTTGCCCAAGAAAACGCAAATCTTCACTCAAAACTAAATTTGCTTTCATCAATTGAAACGGATTCAAGTTTTAATGTTTCAACAGATTCAAATTTTTTATTTCTACCTGCAAAAGTCATAAGCAATTCAATAAACAATAGAATTAATTATTTGATGTTGGACAAAGGTAAAAGCGATGGGGTTAAAATTGATATGGGTGTAATATCTTCGACTGGTATTGTTGGATTAGTTTGTCAGGTGTCTGAGAATTTTTCATCAGTAATGTCTGTTTTACATAAAGATGCAAAAATAAGTGCAAGAATTAAAGAAAACAATCAATTAGTTAATGTAATATGGAAAGGCGATGATTACAGAATAGGAACCATCGAAGATATTCCGACACATATAAAAGTTATTCCCGGGGATACGATTATTACAAGCGGAAACTCATTGATTTTTCCTGAAGGCATTTTGATCGGAAACTGCAAAGATTTCATTGAAAACTCCGGTGAAAATCTTAATAATGCGGAAATTATATTTTCTACCGATTTCAACAGTTTATCTTATGTTTATATTATAAATAATTTAATGAGAGAAGAACAAAATAATTTAATCGATTCTTTACCTGATGAATAGTGTTTTTATCCTAAATATTATCAGATTTATAATTTTAGTATTATTTCAGGTTTTTATCTTGAACAATATTGAAATCAACGGATACATTAATCCTTATTTTTATGTTTATTTTATTTTGCTTTTGCCTTTTGAAACTCCAAAGTGGTTGCTTCTTTCTTCAGCATTTTTAATTGGTTTGAGTGTTGATATTTTTTCAAATTCAATTGGAATAAACTCGGCAGCTTGTGTTTTGATTGCATTTTTACGACCGGGATTAATAAACACGCTTACATCAAAACGTGAATTTGAAACCGGAATCAAACCGGGAATAAAAGACCTGGGATTTGCCTGGTTTTTTAATTATTCCTTAATCTTGGTTTTTATCCATCATTTTGCTTTGTTTTTTTTGGAAGCATTTAGTTTTCATTATTTTTGGTTTACATTTTACCAGGTTTTGGCAAGTAGCGGATTAAGTGTATTATTGATAATTTTTAGCCAGTATCTATTTAGTTACAGAACAAAAGAGTAGAAAGCTATCCATACGGAATCTCAGTAATCGTTGGGAAAATAATTGTATAAAGCTATAGGATTGCTGGCCACTATTTTCATTATTCCCACTATTTTCTAATTCAATCAAAATTTTTTATGTAGGTTTGCTTCATATCATTTATTAAAAAAACTCAAAATGAAAAAACTCATTATCATTTCACTAATTCTAACAATCGTTATTTCATGTTCAAACAATAATGAAACAAAAAACAATTTCACTATTAACGGGGTTGTTGAAAATCAAACCAATGGAACCGTTTTCTTAAAAAAGAGAGTTGATGGTGAGTGGGTAATTCTCGACTCAACTGAGCAGAACAATGGAAACTATAAGTTTTCGGGGCATGTAGGTTTGCCGGAACAATTTTATATTCAAATTGCTGAAAAAAATCTTATTCCTGTTTTTGTCGAAGCTTCTGAAATAATCATTGATTCGAAAACCGACAGCATAGGCAAAATTACCGACTCAAAGATAACAGGCTCTGCTTCTCAAGATAATTACGAAATTTTTAAGAAAAAAACTGAAAGTTTTGATAAAAAAAGCAATGACCTTTATAAAAAATGGAAAGAAGCTAATAAAGCCGAAGACAAAGAGTTAATGGCAAAAATCGATACAGCATATGATGAAAACGATAAGGAACTGAAAAAATTCATTATTGATTATGTTTTAGAAAATAATAATAGTGCTTTGTCTGCTTATATTACGCTTAGAAATTCTTATAAACTGAATTTAATTGAGCTTGATTCCATTACATCAAATTTTTCAAATGATATTTCTAATTCAAGATACGTTCAATCGCTTAAAGAAAGAATAGAGGTTTTAAAAAATTGTGCAGTTGGGAAACCATTTATTGAAATTACATTAAACGATACTTCAGGAAACCCCGTTTCATTATCTTCATTTAAAGGAAAATATATTTTGCTTGATTTTTGGGCTTCCTGGTGCAGTCCTTGTCGTGCCGAAAATCCTAATGTTTTGAGTGTTTATAATGATTTTAAAGATAAAGGATTTGATGTGTTCGGTGTTTCGCTCGATAATAAAAAAGAAAATTGGATAGAAGGAATTAAACAGGACGGTTTAGTTTGGACAAATGTTTCCGATCTTAAAGGATGGCAGTGCATTGCACGAGATGACTATGGCTTCAGTTCGATACCGCATAGTGTGTTAATTGATAAAGAAGGAATTATTATAGCTAAAAATCTTAGAGGTGAAGAGCTGCGAAAAAAACTTGAGGAAGTTATTGATTAAGATTTTTTATGATTATTTCTTTTGAAAATTACTGATGCCGGAGTTTGTTTTTGCTGAGTTTTACAATTAAATTGCTGTTATTGAATATTGTGACTAAAATTTCTCTTCCTGCATTTACAAACTCTCTGCTTGCAGAAAAAAAAGAAGTTTTGTGAAATTTAGTCGGATGCCCTAAACCATGAAGAAAAATATTTTTTATTTTTTTATTATTAGCTGCAAAATGAATATTCAATAAAGTTTCAACTCCAAAGCGAGAGTTTTTCATTTTTTTAAGAACCGGTAAAATGTCTCTTTTTTTCAAAGAACGTTGGCCCGTCAAAGGTTTGAATGGATTGATTTTTTTATTTATCATTGTCTCTGACGGTTGTCCGAGAACCATATCAGCTTCACCGTTTATAATTGGCAAGGCAAGCGATTCGATATGCTCGGATTTTAAGTTATTTATACCTGCATCAATAAATACAATCAATTCTTCTTTTGCAATTTTTACTCCTCGATACATTGCATATCCTTTTCCACGATTAATAATATTACTGATAATTTTTATGTCATATTTTCCCCCCAGGTTTTCTAAAATATATGAGGTTTTATCTATCGAACCATCGTTAACAATAATAATTTCATCGACTATTGAAATATTTAACAGCGAGAGAATTATGTTTTTTATTGTTTTTTCTTCATTATAGACAGATACTATAACGCTTATTCCAATTGAGAGTTTCATATTATGAATGCAGTTTATGTATATATGCGTTATAAATATTTAGCAAAAACTTTTCTAAAATGGTAGCCGTAAATCGAATAAGTAACCGCTAAAGGAAATTGCGACGGCTTGTTGAACAAGCACCAAAACAAAAGTTTCCAATAATAAAACCTTCCGCTTTCAAGAATCCCGATATGCCAAATTGATCTTATGAATGCAATCAAATATGAAATATGGAAAGGCTTGGAATTAACCGAAGAAGGCTTCAAAACTTTTAAAGATTTCACAACCCTTTCGTAATAAGGCTTACAAGAATATATCCCACAAATAATTTCTTTATATCCCTTTTGAAGAATATCATAATTCATTTTAGGAATGAAATTCATTGAAAAATCTGTATTATCGCCCGAAATATTTCTTAAAAGTCTTTTTTCCTTCAGAAGACGATTATAAAGTTTTGTGTTTCGCGGAGCATTAAGCAAACCAACCATGGCCGAAATAATTCCGCTTTTTTGAATAAAATCAATTTGTCTTTTAAAAATGGAAGGTAAATCATTATCAAAACCAATGATAAATCCTCCTGTAACTTGCAATCCGAAACTTTGAATTTTATTAACGCATTCAACCATATTTCGGTTTTTGTTTTGGATTTTATTGCATTCGCTCAGGCTGTTTTCATCGGGAGTTTCAATGCCAACGAAAACACTCTCAAAACCTGCTAAAGCCATCATATTCATCAATTCCTCATCGTCGGAAAGGTTAATGGAAACTTCGGTTGAAAATGTAAATGGGTATTTATTTTCTTCCATCCAATTAATTAAATTTGGTAAAACTTCTGTTTTCAATTCCGATTTATTTCCAATAAAATTATCATCTACAATGAAAATATTCCCCCTCCATTTTTGGTCATAAAGATTTTGAAGTTCGTTAATAATTTGTTGAGAACTTTTTGTCCGAACATTTCGTCCATAAAGAACCGTAATATCGCAAAAATCACAATTAAAAGGACACCCCCGTGAATATTGAATACACATTGAAGAATATTTTTTCTTATCCAATAAATCATATCGTGGAGGAGGTATGTTTTTGATATTTGGAAATTCGTTTGTGGAATACATATGTTTTGCACAATCATTTTTTAAGTCTTTTAGAAACAGAGGTAGAGTGATTTCAGCCTCGTTCAGAACAAAATGATCGACATTTTTGAATTCATCGTGGGATGCTGTAAAAAGCGGGCCGCCAACAACAACTTTTGTCTCATGTTTAACACATTCGCTAATTATGTTTAGTGCCGATTTTTTTTGAATCGACATAGCACTTATAAAAACATAATCTGCCCATTTAATGTTTTTTTCTGTTAAGGATGTAACATTCATGTCAATTAACTTGATCTCCCATTCTTTTGGTAACATTGAGGCAATTGTCAATAATCCGAGTGGGGGCTTCGACGCTTTCAACGAAACAAATTTCAAAGCATGTTTGAAACTCCAAAAAGTATCAGGGTATTTTGGAAAAACCATTAGTATTTTCATTGTAATATTTTTTTTAATCCCATTCTTTTTTTATAAATCTTAAAAAACTCAACTACAATAATATAATCAAAATCTTTAAAAAAAAAATATAAGGGATTGATAACCAAAATTTGTTATTAATTAATTTTTTCGGGGGTGAATTACAATATTCTGGTGCGAACTGAATGAAAGTATCGAAAAAATGTTTTGCGAGTCTAATGGAAGATTGTAGTTTTTAGTCTTCGGAAAATTGAAGTAAAATAGTCAGTTTTTTCAAAAGGGATACCTAAATAATTCGCTTTTTTAACTCTTTTGAATAGCTTCTTGAAACAGGTATTTCTTCATCAATGTTCTCAAATTTCAATTTATATCCCTGTGAATTACCGGTAATTTCTGTAATATTATTGATGTTAACAATTGAAGTTCTGTGACATTTGTAAATAAATATGAAATTTTTTAAATTCTCTTCTGCTTTTTGCAAACTGCTTCTCAGCAAATGTTTATTATAATCCTTACCTTTTTTTCTGAATATTTCAATATAATTATTTGCCGAACGAATAAACAGCAAATCATTTATGTCAATTTCTACCTTTTCTTTTTCATTATCAGATATAAAACAGATGATTTGTTTTTTGGGAACTTCAATTTCATTTTGATAATCAGAAACTTTTTTATTTAATTCAATTGCTGTTTTAAGATTGGCTTTCAAAAGCCTATCCTGATTTATAGTTATAAGCAAAGCAACAGGTATTGTGCTAATTAGTAATATTTTAAAAATAATAAATATATTAAATTCCAAAAACTCAACAAATTGGGTATAAAAAAAGTAGCCTATTCCGATTGTAAACAATATCCACAAATTCCAAAGAATTTCCTTTTTGATTTTCCATTTTTCAGAGGATAATAAACGTGGAAATATTTCGGGTAAAACTAATAAATTAAATGCTAAAGCCAATAGTGTAATTATGCTTCCACCTAAAAAAATATAGGTTTTATTTTCGCTTTCGATTGATTGTAATTCAAAAGGTTGAAAGAATTGAAGAAAAAGAAAAACTCCCAGGCTAATCCCAAATACTACCTTCAAATTATGATTGAAATTATCATTAAACGGATATGGCTTATTTAAGAATTTTAACATAAGTAAATATTTTTACTTTTTATCAAGTAAACTCTTGCAAAATTAATAATTTTAAGATATTTGATTTGTTTTGGCCTTAATATTTTTATATTTTTAAAAATAAACGTTTGATAATTTGTTAATTTTGCTTTTAAAAAAAATCATATTTCATTATGAATAACAGCAATGAATCAAAATATATTGTTTATAATTATTCTTTTAAATATTCAAATTCCGAAAAGCATGAATTTTTAATTGAGTTAGATAGAAAAACCCTTTCTCTCGTTTCCCAAAAAAGAAAAACATATCCAAGCTGGACAAAACTAATTAATTTCCAATGCTCAAATTGTCCTTTAGATATTGAAAAACACAATTATTGTCCACTTGCCATAAATCTGATAGATGTTTTAAAAGTATTTAAAAACGAAATTTCTTTTGAGGATGTAGAATTAACAGTAAAAACTAATGACCGTAAAATACTAATAAATACTACTTTTCAGGATGGACTTAGCTCATTATTAGGTTTATATATGGCAACAAGCGGTTGTCCGGTTTTAGGAAAACTTAAACCTATGGTGAAATTGCATACTCCTGTTCCGACTTTAAACGAAACAATAATTAAATCAATTTCTATTTATTTACTTGCTCAATTATTTATGAAAAAACATGGTAAAGAACCCGACTGGGATCTTAAAAATCTTGTAAAAATTTATCAAGAAATACAAGTCGTAAACCGCTGTGTTATTAATAAAATTTCTTCTCATATAGAAAAAGATGCAAGCCTGAATGCACTTGTCATTCTTAATAATTTCGCCGATTTTATTCCTTTTTCCATAAATTTAGATGAACTCAACGAAATAGAAGATGTTTTCTCAGCCTATTTTGATTGAATTTTGTAAAACCCTTTTTCAAAACTGTTTTGATATATTTGCAAAAAAATTGATTTAAAACAGGAAATGATCTTTTATTGAGAAAAGAAAAGGCTACTGATTCAAAATTAAAACTTTGTAATATTCATGGCGGAATATTCATTAAAAATAGAATTAATTAAAATAAATAATTAAAAATGGGAAGAGTATTAGGAATTGGAAATGCACTTGTCGATATAATGACAATATTGGAAAGTGATGAATTGTTGGTTAATTTTTCATTGCCAAAGGGTAGTATGCAACTTGTAGATAACGAATCGGTAAAAAAAGTTATTAATGGTACAGAACATCTTGAGAAGAAAATTTCGTCGGGTGGCTCGGCAGCAAATACAATACATGGGCTTGCAAAGTTAAATATCGAAACAGGTTTTATGGGAAAAGTTGGCAATGACGAATTTGGAATTTTTTTTGAAAATGACTTGAAAGAAAGCGGAATAAATCCAAAGCTATATATATCAAGCACAAATTCGGGTCATGCGATTGCATTAATCAGCCCCGACTCTGAACGAACTTTTGCAACTTTCCTCGGTGCTGCGGTTGAGCTTTCGGCTGATGATTTAGCTTCATCACATTTTAAAGATTTCGATTATTTCCATATCGAAGGCTATCTTGTTCAAAACCACGATTTGATTGAAAAAGCCCTTAAGCTCGCAAAAGAAAATAATTTAAAAATATCGCTTGACCTTGCCAGTTATAATGTGGTTGAGGAAAATCTTGAGTTTCTAAATTCCATAGTCGAAAAATATGTTGATATTATCTTTGCCAATGAAGAAGAAGCTAAGGCTTTTACGGGGAAAGAGCCGGTAGAAGCATTAAACATACTTGCTGAAATATGCGAAATTGCAGTCGTAAAAATTGGCAGCAAAGGATCGTTAATTAAAAATGGAGATGATATTTTTGAAATTGGGGTTATTGAAGTAAATCCAAAAGATACGACCGGAGCTGGTGATCTTTATGCATCCGGTTTTCTTTATGGGCTCGTAAAAGGCTTTTCTCTACTAAGGTGCGGCGAAATTGCTTCCATACTTTCAGGAAAAGTAATTGAAGTTATCGGAGCAAAAATGGATAATGATCGTTGGGAAGATGTTCGCAAGCTGATCAAATTCAATGATATAAAACAATAAAAAAAGGGGAATCGTAATCGATTCCCCTTTTTTAATTATTGAAACAAATCAATTATTTTATTGTTACCTTTTCGGTTATAATACCGTTGGCAGTTTCAATGCGGATAATATAAACACCCGATTGAAATACTGAAGTATTAATATTAAGGCTTGTTCCGTTAACAGCATTATCAAGCATTGTTTGTCCTACAAAATTCAATACTCTAACATGTGTAATAGTATTATTAGAAACAATATTCAGCACGTCGGAAGCAGGATTTGGATAAATATCAACTTTAAGATCTGCATTATCCATCATACCGAGACTACCTTTAGTTACGTTTAACACGCTGTATTTGCCATCTGTTTCAGGGAATACTGTTTGGTTGAAAGCCTGAGTATATTCATTATCGAAAGTATAAGTTGCAGAAACTGTTGATTGGTATTTAACGTCCCAAACCTTCAGAGTCATTTCGTTATTGCTTTCATAACCTAAGCCGTTAGTTAATACACTAAAAATAGGAACACTATTTTCAAGAGTGTTTTCTGAAATAACTACGCTTGCTCCAACCATTTTGTCGCCGTCATAAACAGCTACTTCATCACCAATATTCAAACCAGAAACGTATAATGAATAAACGGCTTCGGCAGCATTTCCACCTTCAAATGTAAAATGATTCATAACCTTAGGTATATAAACATTTTTAACACCATCTGATGAAACATTATAAACCAATTGGCCATCAGTAAACATTTTAATCAAATAACCTTCGCCCGGATTAAGGTCGCCTAAACCATTCACCCAGTTAGGGCCGATTTTTCTCAACATTTCACCATTTGAATTTCTAACATAATCCAAATCATCATTTAAAATATTATCGAAAGCAACAATAGCGTCAACTGCAACATCAGGTAAATAACTTACAAATTGGTATCCTGTAAATAGATCAATAGGTGTTGTAGCACTAATAGATTCACCTTCTATATTCAGAACTTCAGCCCCAAACATTTTAAAGAGATAGCCGCCTGTTGTTACCCAGTCGCCAATACCATTCACCCAATTTGGTCCGATTTTTCTTAAAACTTCACCATTTGAGTTTCTAACAAAATCAAGGTTTTCGTTAAGAATAGAATTTAAAACAACGAGCATATCAGGATTTTCAACAGCAATTCTTGTTGATGAGAACTGATAACCTGTATTAAGACTAATAGTTTGAATGTCAGGATCATTACCAAATCCGAAGAAAATAAGATATTGTTCCATTAATTGATCTACAGTTGATGCACCCTCATCAAGGCCACCAAATTCAAATGAACAACCAATTGTTCTATAAGTACCTTCATCATAAGCCACACCACAACCATAATTAGGTGATTGGTTTTCATATATCAAAACAGCAGGGCTAATTGCAGCAATATGATCAATCCAGCTATTATCTCCAGAGTAGCTATAATTTAATCCTTCGGTAAACGTACCCGACTGGCCATTAACAGTTCCAAGGTCACTTGAACCATCAGATTGTCCGTTAATATTAAACATTGCATGAGCAGCAGTTTGGGTATCATAGTACCATGTATCTCCACCTTCCATATAAAGTTGTCCGCCGGCGTTAAGATAAGCTGC
>CAZBSL010000016.1:4622-26503 GCA_964494265.1 uncultured Bacteroidales bacterium | reverse complement strand
ATTTTTTAGCCCCATATGCAGCACCTAAACCAAGCAAGATAAATAATCCGCCACCTATTGGTGCACCACCACCTGGAGGCTGATTACCTGCTTCTCCATGTCCTGAGGGTGGAGGTGGAGGTGGATCGGTTTGAGCATTAAGGTTTGATGAAATCATAGTAACTCCGGCTACTAATAAAACTATTGTAAAAATTTTTAACTTATTTTTCATAATTATTTTTTTAACTTATTTTTAATCAATATGTATTTTTCTGTTAATAATATTTTTCTCAGAAATTATTCTGACAACATAATTTGCAGCAGGCAAATTAAGATTTATTGAATTTTCTTGTCCTGAAATTCTTTTCTCCAAAACTTGTCGGCCAAACATATCAAAAACTTGTATTTTGCCATTTTTCAGATCATTATTAACAATATTCAGAGTATTGTTATAGACATAGAAATTTAGTTTGTTTTCAAGGCTTTCTTCTTCGAGGCCAAGAACACCAAATTGAATCAGGAATCTTTCAGCATCATCACCTTCTGATGACTCAAAAGTATATACCGGATTTTCCAGTAAGTTTTGAGTTGTATTTGTCTTTAAATCAACCAACGAAACTAATGTTTGAGGGAAGATATTATCGATGCCTTCAACTTCAATATAAAAGTTAGAAGATGAATTTTTTATAAAACTAAAAGGAATACTTAATTGCTCAGAAATTTCAGTTAAAGTATTTGTTGAAACAGCAAATTCATCATTAATCACCGAGTAAAATTGTGGTGCATATCCTGCCAGAAAATAAGAATCGAATTCATTATCAAAGCTTGCAGTAGCATTTTCATTGAATTTTATAATGCTTTCCTGTGCTGTATTTCCTTCAGGATCATAGGCTGTGAGTTTTATTTTGTTTATTTCCTCATCTTTATACCATGCTTGTGAATTATGTGTTCTGTCGGCTGTTGGAATAGTAAGGGAGTTTGTAGCATTTGAAACATAAACCATAAATGCTTGAGTTGCCGGAATAGTTTCACCCGATGTAATATCCGAATAACTGGCACTACTTTCATTCCAGATTTTTGCAGTAGTATTTACATTTGAAAGGCTCCATGATGTTGCCCATTTTAATGCGCACGGAAACGGATTTCCGAGCAAATGCCAGCCTGTATTTGTACTTCCTTCTGTAAAAGAAAGATTTGACTTGGAGATATTGGAATTATTCAGAGTACCGGAAAAATTCTTTGTATCCGTTGCTTGCCATGACGTAAAATAACCTGTGCCTGGAACAATTTGAGTTGGATCGCCCGCTTTATGATTCATCCACAATCCGGTTGATTCTGCCCATCCGTAAAGGTCATCATTTTCCCCCGGATCAAAATCAGATCCGTTAATATCAAAAGTAGCAACAGGTGAGGCAAGAAAATGCCAACCGTGACTTGCATCAGACCAAGCTGTAATATATCTTTGAAATGTAACACTTCCTGATACTGTTCCGTTGGTTATCAGGGAGCCTGTTCCAGAGGCATTAGATTGAATTGTAAAAGTATTGCCACCACCAATTGTTAAATCATTTACTGTTAGTGTTTCATCGGATGAAAGGACAATTATACCATTAATTTCAACATTAGCAGCTGAAGGAACTTCAGTGGGATCTGAATATTCAATTTGTAAATTATTGAAATAAAGGTTATTTAAGTCTCCTGATTCTGTATTCCCACAATAAAGTTTAAAAAATTCTAAAGTTTTCCCAACAATAGTTTTTAAGTCCGTATTAACTCCCCGTGTTACAGTAATATCAACATTTGAGCCATTTTGTTCGACTTTTAATTGAAAAATAGATGTTTGGCTATAATCCCAACCTAAATTTCCTCCCTGAACTTTATATTGATCTTCACTTGCATTAAAATTATATATATGCTCATCACCTGTTGCATATAGATCAATTCCCTTATTCCCATTTCTATATGCAATTGCAATATCAATAGTAAGTATGGCGCCATTACTCCAGTTTGATACAGCCCTTTTAGCATGAGAATAATCACTACCACTTGTGTTACCCCACATTCCAAATGATTTTCCTCCGGTATCAATGTCTCCAAAACCATCTCCACTTGCACTTTTCAGAAAATGACCACTATTACCATCTGTCCATAAATTCCATGCAGCAAACCCAAAACCATTGTTATTACCATCTGACCAAGTATCATAATTAGATGCATTATCCTCAGCAGTTATAAACTGAGAGAAAAGTTGTCCACTATAAAATAATACAGCAAAAATAATCAGTACAATTTTTTTCATAATCTATAAAATTTAATTAATAATTCATTTATAAAAATTTTAAAGAACGAAAATAAAAAAAATTTTTGTAATAAAAAATTCAATTAAAGGATTTCCCTACTAACAAAATTTTAATTTTTATTATTTTTGCAATAATTAATAGAGAATATTTTTGATAATCAATAATTTAAACTCTTATGAAAAAAAACAAACTTATTTACTCATTCTTTATCATAATTCTACTGTTTTTATCACTTAACTTATCTTTTGGGCAAACTATTAGTGGAGATGTAAATTTTTGGGGGAAATCCGATATTCTAAACTTCGATGAAATTGGAGATTGTAAAGCTATGACAGGAGATATTAGCTCGGTTTTTGTCAGAGTCGAAGGCGAACAATTATTTCTTAGAATTACTTTCGATAATATGGTTATCAGAAAACATAATATTATAACAGAAGACCTTTTTCAAAATTCTGAGGTATTCCTTGAATTAAAAATCAATAATAAATTAAATAAGAATATAATTCTCGATAGGCATTTCGATCTGAAAATGATGGAATTGTCGAAAGATGAAACTTATCAACTTCGTACACCCAAAATTAATCTTTGGGAAATGCAAACCAATATTGCATCAGATACAAAACCTGAGGATATGGAATTTCACTTAACAATATTTGTTGATGGAAAACAGGCTGACAATTTCTATTCTAAGGGAAAGAACACAGATGCAAACGGAAATTGTGCCTTTGTTCATCATGGTAATCAGGGACTTACTTATACTGAAGTTTTTTATGGAAGCCCCAATGGGCAAAGTGGTTTGGAAGGTAGTGGCTTCGATGAAGTTTTACAGGTTCATGAGGCAACTTCTATCCCCGGAAATTTTCATATGTCGGGAACGTTGATGCCTGCTGCCGAGTGGCATAATCCTGAATTTAATGATTGGCTAAAAAGCCTTGCTTCTCAGGGAATTGTTTCAATGATGACCTCTGCTCTCGGGCAACATATAATGCCCTTCACAAATAATATTATGAATGATTGGTCGGTTGGTGTTGAATGCGATATGGTTGATTACAGATATAATTATGAGCCTCGTACTGCCTGGATTCCCGAGCGTGTCTGGCTTTCGCCGGGAAGCTACCCCGATGCAGGAGTAGTTGATTGGCTTGGCGATAATTGGCAACAACATGGTGTTTGGGGAGTGGTTTTGGATGACGGCCCACACCTGAACGGATACGATAACCGGAAAATACATTGGATGAATAATGGTTCGGGTATTGATTTAAGAGTTATACCTATTAATAATACATTTGTTGGTAATATGCATTATAATGCTACTGCAGCAAAAAATCAAATTGCAGGTATCGGCCAATATAATATTTGCGTTTATGGAACCGACTGGGAAGTTGCTGCCGAAATGAACGAGCATGACGGAACATTTTTCCTTGACAATTACGAAAGTGTTTTATGGTATTGTTATGATAATTTCCCCGGTGTCAATGTTTGGAAATTAGAAGATGCCATGATGAATTCCGATTTTAACGGTACAGGCGCTGAGATCACACCAGGGACTTACGGCCTATTAGGAGGCGAAAACGGTTATGGCGGCAGTAATAATAGTTGGTATATCAATTGGGCGTCAACAGCTTCTCATTCCGATTTTCACGAACCAAAATGGAATTACGGATATGTTTGGAGCGATGCATACAATAATATTATTACAGCTCCCGATAATAATTTGGCTCAACTTGCATGGTATATTTTAATGATAAATCTGCATGAAACCGGCTGGCATACCGATGGAGAAATTGCAGATTGGGAACACCGCTATTCTGCTCATATAAAAAATGCAAATGTTTATGCCGAAGCATCGAGATGGGCCGACGGGCAATTTTCGGCAGGCCCGGCTGCTTATAATAATGATATCGACCATGATGGAGTTGATGAAATTATTATTCATAATGATAAAATCTTTGCCGTTTTCGAAAGCATTGGTGGAAAAATCAATTGGTTGTTTTATAAAAACATTCAAGGTGAAGCATATTCGGTTGTTGGATCAGATATGGCTTACTGGGCCGAAACCGATGGTGATTATAACGAAAGTTCCAACAATCATGTTGCAGCTCTTTCCGATGTTTATCCAAACCTGCAGAACTCAATTTATGAAATTGACATCCTGCAAAGTTCCGGTGATACAGTCAGAGTGAACTTTTCGCAGTCGGGTGTTAGTAAAACTATTGAACTAACTTCGGAAGTTAACTATCTTGGTGTTTATTATGATTTTTTCGATGGAAGCGGATATATAAAATCAGGTTGGTCTCCGGGACTAATGGACTTGATTTGGTCGGGTAAAGATCACATTCAAAGAATTTGGGGCGATAATGGTTCATATTGCGGACAACGAAATTCAGCTTCAGGTGCAACAGTTGCATTGATTCTTGGAAATGGTGGTGCAAATCACAATATTGAATTCGAGGGAACCTTGGTTAAAGGTGATGAAATTAAAGGTTATAATCAATTTAATACAAGATTATTTGCAGGCCCAACTTCAACTCCTTCGGGAACAGTTGTTCCTGAGTTAAATATTATTGCCGCTCAGAACATGGATTTCATACCCCCGCAATTAAATGATTTAGCTTTTCAAATTGATCAAAACACAGTTGAAATAACTTTTAGCGAAGCTGTCGATCTTGCAAGTTCACAAAACATTCCTAACTATTCACTTGTTTCCTTTTCAAATAATTACACTTTGTTATCGGCTATCCGTCAATCGGATTGGCGAAAAGTTCACCTAAGCATTCAGGAAAATTGGGTTCCCGGTGATGCCGGAGAGATAATTGCGGAAAACATAATGGATTTAAACGGTAATCAGATTGAAGGAGATAATATTGCAAATTTTACAACTCTATCCGGCTCAACGCCTCATTCAATTAGCATTGATGGAACTAATGATTTTGATCCCGGTTCCGAATTAATGGATTTTGATGAATACTCGGTTTTCCTAACCTGGGATGATCAAAATCTTTACATAGGTTTTTATGAATTTGATCTAAACTCCGATGGTGATCTTTTTGTAAATATTGATACCGATCAAATCTCGGGAAGCGGAGCCAATACAGGTTCATGGGGAAGAGTTAATTTTGCTAACCCATTCAGGCCCGAATACCAGGTAGCCATTGAAGGTGGCGGTGGATCAATTCAATTAAATCATTGGGAAGCTAAAGGTTGGCAATATCCGGGAAATGCAGGATGTAATTCTTATGAAGGATGGCAGGAAAACGGATTGACGGAATTATCAATTCCATGGAGTTCTTTAGGTGATCCTCAGGGAATAGCAATTTCACTACATGTTTCTGAAGAAGATAGTCAAATAATTCCAAAAGCATTTCCAATTGGAAATCCAACAGGAAACCATCCCACTTTATCGAAGGTTTACTCGTTTTTCGAGCCATATATCTCATCAGCAATGCCGGTAATGGGAATGACTCCAAACCAGGCTTTTGTTTTGCCAAATTTGCCTCCTGAAATCACAAGTTATGAACCCGAACAATTAAATATTTCAATGCAAGTTGGTGAAACTATTGACTTTTCGGTGACAGCCTCCGATCCCGAAGATGATGATTTAGCTTATAATTGGTTTTTTGATGAAGAATTGGTTTCAGAAATTTCAAGTTATTCATTGCTTGCCGAAGAATCTATTGTTGGAGAGCATACGCTTTCAGCCATAGTTAGCGATAATGTTCCGAATAATCAAGCTGATGAAATTACATGGCAAATCGAAATATTACCAGGAACTCAAATACTTGAATTTAACTTAAATGCAGGTTACCAAATCATTTCTTCGAATATTATTCCCGAAGAACCGGATATGATTCAGATTTTTTCGGAAATTTTGAATGATAATCTTAATTTTGTAAGAAATTCGGCAGGAAATATGCTTCGTAAAATCGGGCCTGTTTGGGTAAACGGAATCGGCGATTGGGTTACAACAGAAGGATATTTGGTCAAAATGAATTTTGCCGACAACTTTGAAATGGCAGGTGAATTGATTAATCCTCAAACTCCTATTGGGCTTTCAAGCGGTTACCAATTTATTAGTTATTTGCGAACAAATCAAATGGATGCGTTAATTGCTTTTAATGATATTTTAGAAAATCTAAATTTTGTTAGAAACTCAAGCGGTAATATGCTTCGCAAAATTGGCCCTGTGTGGGTTAATGGAATTGGAAACCTAAATCCAAAAGAGGGCTACCTCATAAAAATGAATGATTCGGATATTCTGATTTATCCTGCTTCAGAGGAAAAATTTTCGGGAACGGAGAAATTAAAACCTGAGCATTTCGATTTCGAGGGTGGAAACGCAGCAGATCCGGTTTTCACAATTTATATTGAAGGTTTAGATATGGGTGATGAAGTAGCAGCTTTTGAAGGCGAAAATATTATTGGTGCAATTAAAATAAATGCTCAAAATGTTTTCGAAAATGAGTTGCCAATTTTTAGTACAACGAATTCCGGAAAAGGATATAAATCCGGCAAGCCAATTACTTTAAGGGTTTGGGATTTTTCAACTCATTCAATAATCCCGTTTGAATATAAAATGGTAAGTGATTATGATGATACATACATTGAAAAAGTTTATCCCACAGACGATGGTTTATATAGTGTGATAAAAATTGAAAAATCTTTATCTTCAATAAATTCTCAAAAAGAAAAACTATCATTTTATCCGAATCCGGCTCGGGATATAATTTATTTATTGCCTGCTGATTCTTCGTTTACAATAACAATTTTTAATTCGGTTGGTGAGCAGATTCTTTACAAAAGCGATATTTCTCATTCAATAAATATTGCGGATTTGAAAACCGGAGTATATTATGTTAAAATTGAATCAGATGATGATTATAATATTCAAAAACTTATAATTTTATAAACTGAAGAAATCATTGGATGAGTTAGATATATAATTGTACAATAGTTGTCACTATTTCCATATAATCTTGATAATTCATCCGATGAATGAAAATTGAAGTAAAATTTTTGCAAACGTTTGCAAAAAATAATTCCTAAGCTAATTCTTTTTGTATTTTTGCGATTAGGTATTGAGAATTTTACTTATTCGTAATGAAGCATCAGATAACTATAAAAGATATTGCATTAAAACTTGGGTTTTCTATATCAACTGTTTCCAGGGCTTTAAGCGATCATCCGGATATTAGCCCCAAAACAAAAAAGGCTGTTAAGGAACTTTCCGATTTGCTTGGATACAAACCAAATCAGATTGCTTTGAACCTTAGAAATAAATCCACAAGAACAATCGGTCTTATTATTCCGGAGATTATGCATAATTATTTTTCAACCATAATCAGCGGAGTTGAGGAAATTGCTTATAATAACGACTTTAATGTTTTTATATCCCAATCAAATGAATCTTATAAGCGAGAGGTTTTAAATACGCAGAGCCTTTTATCAAATCGGGTTGATGGTGTTTTGGTTTCAATATCAAAAGAAACAAAAGACCTTTCTCACATCAAAAAATTAATTAGTTGCAAAATTCCATTAGTTTTATTCGACAGGATAAGCGATGAATTAAATGTTGATAAAGTGATGTCGGATGATTATCACGGGGCTTACATTGCTGTTAATCATTTAATAGAAAGAGGTTGTAAGCGAATCGCTATATTTTCTGCTCCAACAAATCTTTCAATTGGAAAAAATAGGTATGAAGGTTATAAAAATGCTTTATCCGATAATAATATGCCTATCGACCAAAATCTTTTTTTTCCATGCGATACTTTTTCAGATAGCCGAAGAATTGCACTTTCAGTCTTGAAAAAAGCTGAAAGGCCCGATGGCATTTTTGCCGTCAACGACAGGACAGCTTTCGGTATAATGTTATCAAGCAAAGAATTAGGATTGCAGATCCCCGAAGATATTAGAATTGTCGGTTTCGAAAACAGTTTTAGTGCTGAAATTACAACACCAAGCCTGACTTCAATTGATCAATTCGGATATGAAATTGGTAGGGAAGCAACAAAACTGCTTTTTAAACGAATAAAAAATGGCTATGACGGTTTTTTACCTGAAGAAAAGCAAATAAAAACTAAACTTATTATCCGAAATTCCACATAATTGTAATTTTTTCTTTTTTTTATTTATTTCCTTCCTTTAAAAAGCTTTTATAACAAACGTTTGCATCAGTTAGTTCCGAAGACTTCCATAATAAATTTTCCCTTTATTTCCAAAAACCAGAAAAAAAACCTGTTTTTCTTTGCTACTTCTATTAAAATTTACTAATTTTAAGCCGTTTAACTTTAGAATTATGAACTAATAAAACATATTTATTAATAAAAACTATTACTTATGAAAAATTTTACAACAAAATTTACAGGAATTTTGCTAATAGCAGTATTCCTAATCGGAATGACCAACAGGGCAAATGCCGTTGATGTCACATTAAGGGTTGACATGGCCGAGCAGATTGTTTCTGAATTCGGTGTTCATGTTGCAGGTAGTTTTCAGGGATGGGATCCGGCTGCCACCGAACTCTTATTAGAAAGCGGAACAATTTATGCAGTTACGATTGACTTAGAATTTGAATCGTATCATGAGTATAAATTCGTAAATGGAAATCAATGGGGGCAAGATGAAGGTGTACCGGCTGGTTGTGCTCAAAATGGAAACCGTTTTATTACAGTTCCTGAAACCGCAATTGTACTGGAACCTGTATGTTTTGGTAGTTGTGTCGTTTGTACCCCTCCTGAAGTAGAAATTACTTTCCAGGTTGATATGACTAATGAGGAAGTTTCACCTGACGGTATTCATGTTGCAGGAAGTTTCCAGGGTTGGGATCCCGGAACGACCGAACTAACTGATGTTGGCGATAATGTTTATCAGGTTACTCTTATTCTTTCAGTAGATGATTATTATGAATATAAGTTCATAAATGGAAATCAATGGGGACAGGACGAAAGTGTTCCTCCCGAATGTTCAAATAATAATAACAGGTATTTAACTGTACCTGATGTAAATACCGAGTTGGATCTTGTTTGTTTTGGAAGTTGTGATCCATGTGGGGGCCAGCCTACTGAAGTTGATGTAACTTTTCAGGTAGACATGACAAATGAAGAAGTTTCAGCTGAAGGTGTTCATGTTGCAGGAAGTTTTCAAGGTTGGAATACCACTTCATCCGAGCTATCAGATATCGGAGATAATATATTTTCTATTACATTTACTTTAAATTCGGGTGAATATCATGAGTTTAAGTATATTAATGGGGATGAATGGGGCGAAGATGAAAGTGTACCTCCGGAATGTGCCAACAACAATAATCGTTTTCTTACTGCACCTGATGTAAATACTACTCTTGATGTTGTATGCTTTGCTGAATGCGGACCCTGCGGAAATCCTCCTGTTGATGTAGAAATTACTTTCCAGGTTGACATGAGCAATGAAGAAGTTTCACCCGAAGGAATACATGTTTCCGGTGGTTTCCAGGGATGGGATCCTGCTGCTACTGAGATGACAACAACAGGTGATAATATTTACTCATACACTACTATTCTTTCTTCCGGTGATTTCTATGAATATAAATTTATTAACGGAATAACATGGGATGATGCCGAAATAGTACCTGAAGAATGTTCTCAATATACTAATCGGTTTTTTACAGTACCTGATGTTAACACAACATTGGACCTTGTATGTTTTAGTAGCTGTGGCCCATGCTCCGAACCAATTAGTTTGCATGTAGGATTTCAATTTGTTTCAACAAATCTTACGCTAACTGAACCGGATATGCTGACCGTATTAAACGATATTATTGGTGATAATTTGCTTTATGTCAGAAATTCACAAGGATATATGTTGAGAAAGATAGGCCCGAATTGGATAAATGGAATTGGTGATTGGATTACAATCGAAGGTTATTTATTTAAAATGAGTGGAGAGGAAGATTTATATTTATCAGGTGAACCGATTGATCCACAAACTCCAATTGACTTAAGCACGGGTTATCATTTTATTAGTGTATTACTTGATTCGCCAATTGACGCACTTGTTGCGTTTACAGATGTTTTAGAAAATCTTGATTTCGTAAGGAATTCAACCGGTGACATGCTTCGTAAAATCGGGCCTAACTGGATTAATGGAATTGGAAATCTGAATCCGACAGAAGGCTACCTCGTGAAAATGAATAATGACGATGTTTTAATATATCCTGTAACAGCGAATAAATCTTCAGGTACTTCTAAAGTTACACCTGAGCATTTTGATTTTTCAGGTGGTAATGCAGCTGATCCTGTTTACTCAATCTATATTGATGGTTTAAGTGTTGGTGATGAAGTTGCTGCTTTCGATGGCGAAACTTTAGTTGGGGCTATGAAAGTTAACTCTAATTATGCTTTTGATAATGAACTTGCCGTTTTCAGTACAACTAATTCTGAAGAAGGTTATTCTGCAGGCAATCCGATCATTCTAAAAGTATGGAATTCTTCAACAGGGTCAATTACTCCCATTGAATATATTATGCTTAATCCTTATTATGATGCCTACACAGAAAATGTTTATCCGACAGGTGACGGATTATATAGTGTCGTAAACATTACAAAGAACTCTTCTGTTAATAAAGAAAGAGTAATTTCAATTTACCCTAATCCATCAAGCGGAAATATTCAAATCAATAGTGTGAAAGAATTTCAAAAGGTAATTCTTTATACATCAAACGGGAAAACAGTATCATTTTTTAATCTAAAGGGTTCGGATGAAGTGAATCTTGATCTCACTAAATATCAATCAGGAATTTATCATCTGAAGTTTATTGGTGAAACATCAACAAAAGTTAAGAAACTAATTCTAAAATAGGAAATACATTTTTCTTAATACATACGATAGCCGGAAGTTGAGAATACTTTCGGCTATTTTTTTTTTACCAGCGGTTTTTGTATCATCAATTAAAAGTAATATTTGAATTTTTGCGAAACAAAAAGAATTTTCAAGCTGTTAAACTTTTGCTGTGATAATGGTTTAGTATCTGATAAAAGCGGTCACTAAATAATCAGATTATAAAGATATATCTCTGTTTTGAACTTTAGGTCTTGATCTCTATTTAAATAGCTTAACAATGTCGTTACCTACAACAAAAACCATCAAAGCAATAAGAATTACCATTCCTACAACTTGAGAATATTCCATGAATTTGTCGGAAAGTTTTCGCCTTGTGATGGCTTCATAAGACAGGAATAGTACATGCCCTCCATCCAGAGCAGGGATAGGTAAAATATTAACGAAACCTATGAACATTGAAATAAGTCCTGTAATAAACCAAAACTTACGCCAATTCCACTGTCCGCCATAGATTCTTGCAATCCCTATCGGGCCTTGAAGAGACTCGGTTGCTTTTTCTTCGCCTGAAAATATTTTCCCGAGACCTTTCAGATTTACCTGAAGTAACTCAATCGCATCCTTTGTGCCATACTGAAAAGCCGTCACAAGCGAATATTCTTTCAACTTATAAGGAGCTGAAGAAGTTATTACACCTATTATTCCTGTCGAATCAATTGTCAGCTGGCTTGATATTGTGTCACTATTTCTTAATATTTCAATATCAACATCTTTTCCTTTATTAGAAATAATAAATTCTCTGAATTTTCCCCAGCTATCAATATCCACATCGTCGAGTTTTAAAACTTTATCACCTTTTAAAAGCCCTGTTTTTTCGGCATTCATACCATTAACTACGCTGTCAATATGAAATGGGAAATTTAATGGTTCTAAAAGTAAACCGCCACCTGTTTCTTTTAGTTTTTTATAATATGAATCAGGAACTACAATATTAACCTGCGAACCGTCTCTGTCAACTTCAATTTCCGACCCAAATAAAACGCTAATAGATTGAGCATCTTTAAATCGTTCAATTTCTTTCCCGTTAATTTTAAGTATTTTGTCGCCTGTCTTTAAGCCGATATCTCTGCCTGATTCAAAAGCGTAAATTCCTTCAACTACTTCATCGTTTGGTAAATATTGTTTTTCAAAACTAATAATAACGAGAGAAAAAATAATAATTCCCAAAATCAGGTTCATTGCAACTCCAGCAACCATTACTATTAATCTTTGCCATGCGGGTTTCGAACGAAATTCCCATGGTTGAGGAGGCTTTTTCATTTGTTCCTTATCCATCGACTCGTCAATCATCCCCGAAATTTTAACATATCCTCCGAGGGGGAGCCAGCCTATTCCGTATTCTGTATCACCTTTTTTTATGCTAAATAATTTGAAACCCCATGCGTCAAAAAAAAGATAGAATTTTTCAACTCGGATACCGAAAGCTCTTGCAGCAATAAAATGCCCGAATTCGTGTAGTACTACTATTATTGATAAGCCCAAAATCAGTTGGGCGGCCATTATTAATCCACTCATTTGTAATTTTCTTTTCTTTAATTAAAATAATTCACTAAAGTTATTCTTATAATAAATCAACTTTCAAACCCATCAATTCCGATGCAATTTTTCGCGTTTCTTTGTCAGTTTCAAAAAATTCTTTATACGACAATGAATTCGAGAAACTTATTGTTTTCATACATTTTTCAATTACATCGGTCATCTCAAGAAATTTAATCTTATCATTTAAAAACGCCGAAACAACAATTTCATTTGCGGCATTCAATATACATGGCATATTACCTCCTATTTTCATTGCCTCAAATGCAAGTGCAAGATTACGAAAATTTTTCATATCAACACTCTCAAAAGTCAGTTCCGGATAATCCAAGAAATTGAAACGAGAATAATTATTTTTTAGTCTGTATGGAAAAGATAAAGCATATTGAATAGGCACTTTCATATCTGGCATCCCCAATTGAGCCTTCATTGATCCGTCTTCAAACTGAACCAATGAATGAATAATTGATTGAGGGTGAATAATTATTTCAATTTTTTCAGGCTTTAAATCAAAAAGCCATTTTGCTTCGATAGCCTCTAAACCCTTATTCATCAGCGATGCTGAATCAATTGTAACTTTTTTCCCCATTTTCCAGTTAGGATGTTTCAGGGCATCTGTCTTTGTAATACTGGCAAGAAATTCCTTGTTTTTTCCCCTAAAGGGCCCTCCGGAGGCAGTCAAAATAATTTTTTCAATAGCATTAAAGACTTCGCCTGTCAGGCATTGAAAAATTGCCGAGTGTTCAGAGTCAACAGGAATAATATTTATATTGTTTTGATGTGCTAATTTCATAATCAGCTCACCGGCAACAACTAATGTTTCTTTGTTTGCAAGAGCAATTTGTTTTTTTGCTTCAATAGCTTTAATTGTAGGTTTAAGTCCTGCAAAACCGACCAAAGCTACTAAAACCATATCAACCGAAGGCATCTCAACTATTTGAGAAACCGATTCTTCGCCTGCAAAAACTTTTATATTATGTTTATCGAGTGCATCAAAGATTTTTTGATAATATTTTTCATTTGAGATAACAACTGCATTGGGTTTGAATTCCATTGCTTGAGCAATCAGTAATTCGGCGTTTTCTTTTGCTGTTAAAATTTCGACGTCAAATTTGTCGGGATTGTTTTTGATTACCTCAAGCGCCTGAGTCCCAATCGAACCGGTTGAACCTAATATTGCAATACGTTTTTTCATTTAATTAAGTAGATAATTTCTTTGTTTTTAAGATAAAATCAAAAAGAGATGTAATCTTCGGGATTAATCGGAGTACCGTTATACCAAAGTTCGAAATGCAGGTGTGGGCCTGTTGTCAATTCACCCGATTCACCAATAATTGCAACAGTTTCACCGGCTTTAACAAAACCACCTTCTTCTTTCAACAAGGCGGAGTTATGTTTATAAACTGAAATTATATTTCTTTTATGCTGAATTCCTATCACATATCCGGTCTCGGGAGTCCAATCCGAAAAAATTACAGTTCCATCTAAGGTTGCTTTTATGGCTTCATTTTTCTTTGCGACAATATCAACACCATAATGTTTTTCGGCAAGATTAAATTTATTTGTAATTATTCCTTTTATGGGAGCAAAAAAATTAAAACCGCGGATTGAAGAAGAATTTCTGTATAATTCTCCATTATCATCAAATTGAAGATTATAAGCATCTCTGTTCTCAAATTCAGCCCTCAGTAAAGAGTCTTCGGAAGATTTATATAATTTTATAGTATCATAATCAACATTTGATTCGATTACCTTCGGCAACTCATCAACAATTTCTTCACCTTCTATGATTTTTTTTATATTATGTATAAAAAGATTCTTTCGTTTGAAATCAGCTTCTAATGAATCTGCCCTGATTTGAAGTTCATAGAGTTTTTTACGCAGGCTGACATCCGTATAACCGGGAATATATTCCCGCAAAGAAGTAAAAGCAACAAGGTAAATAACTAATACCACCAAAATAATAACTAAGGTACTAATAACAATGAAAACATTAAGTTTTGTCAGCCTGAATGAAATTTTTTCTTCAAAAGTTTCATCATTTCTAATAATAAGATGGTACTTATTTCTAAGTTTTTTAACCCATGTTCTTTTCTTTTCTTTTTCAGCAGGCATTAAAAACCTATTAAGTGATTTATAATTTGCTGCAAATATCGTAAAAAATTAATGATAAAGTATTTTGTTTGTTTGAGGAGGAATATGATAAAAAGTGTGAAAACAATTTTTATCATTTTCAATAAATTAAGGATGTATTAATGAAGGAACAGCATTTTGATATTTTAAATATGAATTTTAAAAGGTGAAATAGGTTAAATTTCACATTCCAGGAATAATAAATGAATAGTATCCATTCATCCATACGGACTTACATCGCTTGGTATGGACACTCATTCGGTTGGGGGATGAATGCAGGTATATTGGAAACACCTAAAATTATCCTCTAATGCTTGTCTTTTCCAGCTTGGAAAAACTCAGATACAATTTGTGCTTTAGATTTTCCTATTATTTTTTCTAATTCCTCGAGAGAAGAATTTTTAATTTTTTTAACTGATTTGAATTTACTTAATAATTTTTGTGTTGTAGAATCGCCTATTCCCTTTATTTCCGTTAATTCGGATTTGATGGTATGCTTTTCGAGTTTATTTCTAAAATGAGTAATTCCAAAACGATGGGCTTCATCTCTTAATTGCTGAATGATTTTTAAAGTTTCCGATTTTTTTTCAATATATAAAGGAACCGAATCTCCAGGGAAATAAATTTCTTCCAATCGTTTTGCAATACCGATAATCGGGATTTTTCCTTTCAGATTGAGTTTTGAAAGACCTGATAATGCAGAACTTAATTGACCTTTCCCACCATCAACAATAACTAAATCGGGCAAAGTTTTATTTTCATTCAGAAGCCTTTTATATCGACGAAAAACTATTTCTTCCATTGAAGCAAAGTCGTTGGCCCCCGAAACAGTTTTTATATTATAATGACGATATTCGGATTTTGAGGGTTTTGCCTTTCTGAAAACAACCATGGCAGCGACAGGATGGTCTCCTTGAATATTTGAATTGTCGAAACATTCGATATATTCAGGAGGTTCTTGTAACCTGAGGTCTTTCATCATTTGATTTAAAATTCGTTTGGAATGACGATCAGGATCAACAAAATCAAGCCGTTTTTGTTTCTCGATCTTTGAAAATTTTGCATTTTGTAGTGATAAATCAAGAAGCTTTTTCTTATCTCCAATTTTCGGTACAATGAAATTAATACCAGGGATTTCAAAATCAAAAATAAAGGGAACAATAACTTCTAAAGCTTTGCTTTTAAGACTTTGTCGTAACTCTGTAATTGCATGGATTAATAAATCTTCGTTGCTTTCGTCAAGTTTTTTTATTATTTCAAAAGTTTGGGCCTGAATAATAGCACCGTTCACAACTTTTAAAAAATTTACATAGCCTGATTTATCATCAGAGATAATAGAAAAAACATCGATATTATTAATTTTAGGATTTACAACAGTTGATTTACTTTGATATTCTTTTAATAAAAATAATTTCTCCTTTAAAACTTGTGCGTTCTCAAACTCATAATTTTTAGCACATTGATCCATTTGTTTTTTCAATGGTATAACAATAGAAGCAATATTTCCTTTTAATATTTGCCTGATTTCGTTAATTGATTTTTCGTAATCATTTGCGGATTGCAATCCGACGCAAGGCCCCAAACAATTTCCAATATGATATTCAAGACAAACTTTAAATTTTTTCTTTTTAATGTTTTCTTTGCTAAGATTATGGCGGCAATTTCGCAGAGGATAAAGTTGTTTAATAAGCCCCAACAAGGTTTTTATCATTCGCACCGAAGTATATGGCCCAAAATATTCCGATCGGTCTTTTTCAGGATTTCTACATAAAAATACTCTTGGAAAAGGTTCATTTTTTAAACAAATCCATGGATAGGATTTATCGTCCTTCAGCATCACATTATAACGAGGTTGATGTTTCTTAATCAGATTGTTTTCAAGCAAAAGAGCATCAACTTCACTATCTACTACAATATATTTTATTTCTGATATTTTTCTGATCAACAAAGCCAGGCGTCCGGAAGCAGTATTTTCTTTATTAAAATATGATGAAATCCGCTTTTTAAGATTTTTGGCTTTTCCAACATAAATAATATTATTATCTTTATCAAAAAACTGATATACACCGGGTTTATTAGGAGAATTTTTTATCTTGTGTTGAAGAATATCGACATTTTTCATTATGTTAATTATCTGAAATTGGAAATTAGAAAATTGGGCTACCCATAAAAAGATTTGACACAAAATTTCATATTTCCAAATATATTACATAGCTTTCCAACCCTGAGCTTCTAAAGGAATAAGTGTTCCGGAGCGGGTAATCAGGTTTTTACTTTCACTACTATCGGTCATGTGGCCGATTATTGAAATACCTTCAATTTCTTTAATTTTTTCAAAATCATTTTGAGAAATTGTAAAAAGCAATTCGTAATCTTCGCCACCGCTTAAAGCAGCAATTGTAGGGTCAATTTTAAAATCCTCAGCGACATCAACGGTTATCGGGTCAATAGGTATTTTGTCTTCATAAACCGAACAGGAAGTGTTTGAGTTTTTGCAAATATGAAAAATTTCGGAAGCCAGTCCATCCGAAATATCTATCATTGAAGTTGGTTTGATGTGTTGCTTTCGCAGAATTTCAATAATATCGGTTCTTGCTTCCGGCTTCAATTGCCGTCCTAAAACATAATCGAAACCACTAAAATCGGGTTGCACGTTAGGGTCACTTTTAAAAACCTCTTTTTCTCTTTCCAAAAGCAAAAGCCCCATATATGCTGCACCGAGATCGCCCGTAACACACAATAAATCATTAGGTTTGGCTCCGTTACGATAAACAACATTTTTTTCATCAACTTCACCAATTACTGTAATCGAAATAAACAAACCTGAAGGACTCGAAGTTGTATCGCCACCAACCAGATCAACATTGTATTTTTCGCAGGCAAGCAGTAAACCCGAATAAAATTCGTCTAAAGCTTCAACTGAAAATCTGTTTGAAATTGAAATTCCGATTATTAATTGTTTCGGAATACCGTTCATTGCAACAATATCTGAAAAATTGACGACTGCCGATTTATATCCGAGATGTTTCATAGGAGTGTAAACCATGTCAAAATGAACACCTTCAAGGAGTAAATCGTTTGAAACTAAAGTTAGTTGGTTTTTATTATTAATAACGGCAGCATCATCACCGACTCCTTTGATAGTACTTTTATTTCGTATTTTAATATTTTTTGTTAGATGGTCGATCAAACCAAATTCACCTAATTCCGAAATTTCGGTTCTAATATTTTTATCTTTAGACATTTTTGTGTGTTTTTTTTACAAAATTAATGCATCTTTCATTAGCATATACTTTGAGGTCGTTTTTTTTGAGTCAATTACTCAAGAACGTAAGCATTCATCTCAAGGTTATCAAGAATTAAAGGCTTTTTATTTTTATTCCATAGATAAACTGAAATTTTATCATCCTCAAAAATATTTGAATGAATAATTACATCCATCTTCAATTCATTCCATTGGTTTATAATATAATCAGGGCATTGCAGTGAATTTGTTTCCCAAGTTATTGTTTCTCCGTTTCTGCTTGCCGAAAAAACAAGTAAAGGATTTGATTTTTCGAGAAGAAAAACATCTGCAGAAATCGAGATAATACAAAATTGAGTGTCTGAAACTTCATAAAATTCTGAAATAAATCCGGGGCTGTAAATGTCATCCGCCAACATTTTTAAACTATATTTCCCTGAAAAAGTATTTGTTGAATCAATTCTGGATTTCCAGTTTTCTAAATCATTATTCATATTTTCAAAATCGTATTTTTTAGAAACAATTAATTCGGCAGAGTGTATATTTTGTTTGGAAGATTCTATTGTATCTTTAAAAGTAAATTGTTCCCATAAAATGTTTATCTCGTCTTTTACGAGAAATTCTTTGTCGGAAAAACTAAAACGAATCCTCTTGACTTTTTCTCCGATAAGTTCATTCGATACACGAATCAAATATGGATTTATCCATAATCCGGTCATTGAATTATCTCTTGAAAAACGATGTTGAAAAAGTGCCCCATTATCCAATTCATATTCTATATAATATTCTTCCTCTTTGTATAATAGGCTTTTGATCTTTCCAAAAAAAGTTTGATGAATTTCAAATTTTGCTTTCAATACTCCATTTTTAACCTCAGGAATATTTATCCATTCGTGTAATTTGTAATTTTTATTTCCCAATATTGAGGGTGAATCAAATCGTGGTCTTGATGTTTTTTGCAGCAGAAGAAAATCTTCTTCTTTTTCGATAATTTTATAGTTATTTAAAAATTCAAATAAAAAATTTCCGTCACTATTGAAAATATAACGAGTATCAATTCCTTCGAGGCTCTTATTCGGATTTAATTCCCAGATAAAAAATTCTGCCGACTTTTTAGAAGAAATAAATTCAGCATTTATATTATCTATTTGGGGAGGTGCAAAAAGGCATCCGTTTTGAAGCATCGGCCTTGGATGATAATTCAATTTGTTTGGAATGATATATGAAATTTCCCAAGGGAAAAAATCGACTGTTTTTTGTTCGATAATATCTAAAATTTCTTCTGACAGTTGTTTTGATTTTAAATTATTATCAATAGTTCGGATACTGTTTTCTTTTATTTTATTAAAACTGAAACAAATAGACGAAAAGTTTTTAATACCTGAAAAGAAAGGCTTTTTGCTCGATCCATCTATTTCAATAGAATTTAAATTGCCGTAAAAGAATACTATTAATAAACTTAATAAAACATAAGTGATTAGTTTTATCTTTCTAATATAAATCAAAAAGAAAAAGATAAACATATACAACACATTAAGAAAAAAATTAAGGTGAAAAATGTCTTCTCTTGCAAAGGCAAATTTAAAAGAAGCAATAAGTGCAAGAAAAAATATTCCATAAAGAAAATTGACATTTTTTTGTTTTGAGATAAAAGGAATGATTGCAAAAATCAAAAACATTAGCGATAAATACCACCAATTATTCTCGGGATTTATCGAAAATGCACTTGAATTGCCCAATCCAAGAATGATGAGATTATAAAAAAACTGAAATATTCCGGAAAAATCATGATAAATTATTAACCAGACGATAAGAAAAAAAAGAATACCGCTTACAATTGAGAAAACAATATTTTTAATTGTCCTTGAAATAATTAAATCAATAAGTATGAAACTTGCAAAGATCAGCAAGCCGATTATTCCGATCGTGATTTTTATATACAATCCGAGAATTAGAAAAAACAATGAAAGCAGAAAAAATAATTTGTTATTTGTTTCTCTGTAAATCAGTATGGTTGACGTGATCAAACCAAAAAAAACAGTATCGAAATTAATTAAAGTTGAAATAAAAAATGTCAAAATAATTGAAAAAAGAATGTTTTTTTTTCTGAGAATGATTGATAAATAAAGAACCGAAAAAATGAATAAGAGACGAAAAATCGATATAAAAATCACCCCAATCTCAAGATTATTTCCCATCGGAAGCGGGTGTTTTAGAAATCCAAGCGGGCCATAAGTAAAAATCAGGTCTTTGATAATTTGAATGTCTGAGAAGAAAAAATGGTTGAAGGCTATCAGGTAAGAGTTATCAATTCCAGAACTGATTTCAGGTTCGATTTTTGGAAACGTAAAGACCAATAAAACGAATGACAAAATCGACAATAATAAAATATGATTTTGTCTTGAAATAAAGCTATAGATTTTAAAGGTTTTATCTTTTAGCATTGATCTTGTATTTCATTTTAATTCGCAATAAATCAATGGGGATTTTTATCATACTAAAAAATGAAATTTTAGAATCGCCCATTTCAATCCAAGTGTTTAATGGGACTTCGATCAATTTGTTTTTCACTTGCTCGAGTCCGTAGAATTTAATTAATCGTGCAAATATTTCAATATCGAACCACCAGCGCGATAGAAACTTTTCCTCGAAAATCACATTAATTAAATCCGCTTTAATAATCTTGGCACCGCATTGTGTGTCATAAACAGGTAGGTGTAAAATTAAACTTGCAAGTGTTGAAAATATTCGCCCGGAATAATGTCGATAAGAATTGCGTTTAATGGTTGAACCTAATCTGAGAATTCTTGAACCGAAAGCTAAAACATATTCAGGATCACTATTTAAATATTTATCTAATAATAAAATTTCATTTAATGGGGTTGAAAGATCGGCATCAAAAAAACCAATTTTATCAAATTGTTTTTTATCAGACAATTCAAGGCTTGCAAGCCTGATTGCCTCTGCTTTTCCCCTGTTTTTTTCAAAATCAATAATAAAAAATCTGTCTTCCTTACCTGCTTGAAGTTTTTTCAGAATCTCTAAAGTATTATCCGTACTTCCATCATTTACAAAGCATAAGCTGATGGAGTTATATTCATAGAAATCTTCATACTTTTTTACCGGTAAGCGTTTTTCTTCGTTATAACAAGGAATAATTATACAGATTTTTTGCATATTATGTAATTTGAAAGGCCTGGAAATTTAAGTCCTGCATTTTTTAGTAATTTAAACAATCGAAAATCAATAATAAGAAAATTCTTCAAGCAATAGTCTAAAAATTTATTTTCTTTCCATTTTGCCACACCTTTGAATGGTTTATCCTGATGACCGAATATTTTGGCTTTAAAAGATTGTAAACATCTGATTAAATATAAAGAACAGAAAAAATATCCGTAATCGACAGTATTCAATCCGGCATTTCTAATCGTATTTAATAAGGTTTTATTAGAATAGCGGCGAAAGTGATTTAGAAATTTGTCGTGAGCACCGAACAATTGCTGAAAAGCTGGAACTGTGATCAAAAATATTGTTTTTTGGTTAACAAAACTTTCAGACAATAACGAAATCAGAAATCCGCTATCATCTTTAATATGCTCTAAAACATCTAATAGTAAAACAATGTCTGCCTGTTTGTTTAGAGTTTTTGCTTGTTGAATTGATTGAAAAACAGAAATCGCCGGATTATTGATTTTTTTTTCGAGTTTTGAAATAATTTCAGAATTGAATGCATTGTCGATTGCAATAATTTTTGAAGCTTTGATTTTTTTTGAAAGTCTGTCGGATAGGTAAATATCACCGCAACCTATGTCAAA
>CAZBSL010000016.1:2147-4522 GCA_964494265.1 uncultured Bacteroidales bacterium | reverse complement strand
TGATTTTTTTTGAAAGTCTGTCGGATAGGTAAATATCACCGCAACCTATGTCAAAAATTGTGCATTCTTTCCCTTCTGAGAAATCATAATTTTTTTTTATTAAAGAAATCACTACTTCGCTTCTTGCCAACTCCCATGGATGCCTTCCTGAGAATTCACTTGAAATATTGCTTTCTTTTAAATCCATTCATTAATGATTTTGAATGCAAAAATAATAATACTTAGAAAATCAATTTAAAACAGTTTGAAGAACAGCCAAAGATTTAATTTCCTTAAAATTTTCGATATGAATTTTATAGTAATCAATTAGTTTTTCGAGCAATTGCTGTCTTTGAATTTTATTGATTTTTATTTCCTTGATTTCTTCGTAAGAAGCATTTAACAAATTATTGAAAATTAAGCTTAGCTCCGTATTTAAATAATATTGATGGATTGGGATTTCGACAACAAAAACACCTTCTGTCAAATCAAAATATTTGAATTGTTTTGTCAGCTTTTGATGGGGAAAGAATCCTAAATGTTTTGATAGTTTTATGAGAAAAAGCAAGTGAAAATTTACGAAATCTTTTTCCTGATGATCGAGAAGTTGAATTGAGTTGAAAAGAAAATCAAAAAGATTTTGGTTGGGTTCCTCTTCCCTGATAGTTTTATAAAGAATTTCATTGAGAAAAATAATAACAGAACTTTTTCTAATATCGAAAGGAATTGTTGTAAATTGGTAAGCCTGCCTGACTTCTGTCAAAAAATTGATTTTACTTTTTTCTTTTTTTGAAACTACTAAATCAAGTAGTGAAAGATTTTGAAAAGCATTAGATTTTATTTTTGATTTCCGGCTTCTGGCTCCTTTAACAATGTAGGCTTGTAAACCGAAGATTTCAGTATAAATTTTAACGATTATGCTGGTTTCCGAATATTTGATTCGTTGAATTACAATTCCTTTGGTTTTATAAAACATTGTATTCTATCCAAAATAACTTTTGAATTTAATTTATAAAAAGTATTTTTGTAACTAATGTTTCCGAGCCATCATCATTACTGCTGAAAACCAAATAAACACCTGTATGTGCTCTTCTTCCATCGAAATTTTTTCCGTTCCAAATTGCCTGGCCTCCTTCTGCTTGAGTAGAATATATTAGAGTTCCGTTAATATCTGTAATTTTTACGCTAGCATCTCTAACAAGCCCGCGAATAGCAATTACTCCCGAAAAATCTTCTCTGACAGGATTTGGGTAGGCATAAACATCGTTATTAGTCGGGCCCCCGGGAGTTGCATATCCTTTAAATGAAATAATACCTTCTGCCGTTCCGAAAAAAACTTCACCATCGTCATTTATCGCAATATCAATTATATCATTTGAAAGTAGGGGGCTGTTATCTTCGGTAAAATGATGAATTTGTTCAGTTCCATCTTCAGACAAAAGAAATACACCAGCTTTTTGTGTTCCCATCCATTTTTGATTTGCTCCATTTATTGTAATAGCAGTAACAATTTCGGTTTCTAATAAATATTGAACATATCCATCTTGTTCGACAAGAATTCTTTGTGCATTGACAGTACTTGATTCAAAAATATCTTCGGGAGAATAAAATACACAAATACCTTCATCCGTTCCAATCCAAACTTCTCCATCAAGGTCAGAAGCCATGCTATAAACTTTCGAACCTGGAATATTCCCGATATTTTCCTGAGAACCAAGTAATTTTGTTTGATCATCAGAAGTATCAAAAATTGTATTATTATCATTAAAAATAAGCAAAAATTTAGTGTGATCATTAGTAAGCCTTGTTATAACCCACTTTTGATTATAAGAGTCAATAATCATTCTTCCCAAATCCAACCCTCTTGCCTTTGTTCCCAAATCGAAAGCCTTCCAATCGCCCTCGTAAGTTTTTACGGTTAATAGTGAACTTGCACCTGAATTTGCTATCCATAAGTTATTATCATTATCAAAACAAACAGCACTTGTCGGGACATAGCTTGGATCATTACTATGAGGTTGAATTTCACTATTCTCAGGAGTGTAAATTTCGTTTAATTCTCCATTGATAAATTCTAAAACACCTGTTCCCCAATTGCCTGCATAAACTTTTTGGTAATTTGCAGGATCAACTGCAATACAAACAAAATCATATATAGTATCAAAAGCCGGTATTGTATATGAATTATAAGTCGTCCAATCATCGCCATTAAAAAGAAATAAACCATCACGTATGTTTGAAGGCCCCCATTGAGGTGTTCTTCCTCCCGGGGCAACCCAAACATCTTTTCCTCCCGATGCAAGTTGAAATACATTTATCGAACCCGGCCCATTCAATTCAATAAATTCTGCCCCATTTCCCTTGTCCCATGTTTTTATCAAGCTAAATCTTTTATC
>CAZBSL010000016.1:0-2047 GCA_964494265.1 uncultured Bacteroidales bacterium | reverse complement strand
TTCCGTTAAAAGCCTGAATTATATTAAATTTTTCGTTTGGATACAATATGGTCTGATCTTTCGTCCATGACGAGAAATTTGCAAGATTAGGATTTGTTAAAGATGCATGATAAATGCCGTTTTCAGTTGCTGCAAAAAAAGCAGTATCATTATAAGTTAAATCAAGAATATTAATTTTACTTCCTTCGGGGCCAATGTAATAAGTGTCATAAATTTCTTCGTTTTCAACATCAAGAACAACAATCCCAAATCCGCAGGATAAATATGCAAGTTTATCAATAAAAAGTACTTTGTTAATGGTTTTATTCCCAAGTATGGTTTTTCGTTTTATATCAGGAATATTAATAATCATGTTGCCTTTAATTAGATCAATATTTGTGTTTGAATAGGCAATAACTAAAGTATTATGATCAGAGCTATAATTAATAGCATTAATTCCCACATCGGAAAGGCCATTAACTTTTGTTAGTCGTTGAACGGATTCATCGGTTTTATTATAATAAAACAAACTATAAGGGGTAGCACAATAAATAATTTCATCAGCTTCAACAACATCAATACATTTCTTATAGGGCAGTTGATCACGCCATTGGCCGACTCCAATATTTTGGGCATCTGTCAAACCCGAAAAAAACAAACAAAACGAAAATATGATAATACGGTAAATAAGACTCATTGGTTTATAATTTTAATATGCGAAATTCTTACAAAATGTTAAGACACTTCAAATAACGTTTAATCTGCAAAAATTTTCTTAACTTTTTAATTAACTGTTTTTTTCTTTAATTATTGCATGCTTAATTTTTGAAATTTAATACGCAAATCTTTTTCTAAACCGTTCTTTAACTTTTGAAAACCTGACAAATATGCAACCATAATCCCCAAAATTTTGTCAAATAATATAATGAAAATAGGATCAAATTGATAATATTCTGAAATTACTGTATTTTTGAATTTGTTTTTTAAAAAGTGAAAATGAAATCTTATAGCTTATGAAAAAGTATGTTTTGCTGTCAGTTATTCTCTGTCTTAATTTCATGGCGTTGGCTCAAGGATGGAGAAAAGGTGAAAAAGAAATTAAAGTATTCCTTAATTCGGTTGCTGATTACACATTATTGAGCGATTTGAAATTTAATGGGGATATTAATCCTTTTGATGGAATAGGAATAATGTATGTAACTTCAGAGGAGCTTAACAAGCTTGAAAAAACCGGATTAAGTTATAAGATTTTAAAAGATGATCTGAATGAATATTATCACGATTTTTGGAATCAGGATGTTCCACCGGGTTATTATTCATATGAAAAAATAATAGAAATTTCGGATAGCCTGGCAGAAAACTTTCCTGAAATTTGTAAAAAATTCGTTTTTGATTCTTCTGTGCAAGGGTGTCAGCTTGGGGCTTTGAAAATTAGTGATAATGTTAATGTTGATGAAACCGAAGCAGAAGTTTTATTTGACGGTGGGATTCATGGTGATGAAGTTGGGGGTCCGGAAAACGCTATTCGTTTTGCCCGAAAATTATGTATTGAGTATGAAAATGTTGCACAGGTGACGTATTTGGTTAATAATCGTGAGATATGGATATATTATATGGTAAATCCTGATGGCAGGGTAAATATGACAAGGTATAACGGAAATGGGATTGATTTGAATCGTGATTGTGGATATATGTGGGATGCTGAAGGCAACAGTATCGGTGCATTTTCACAAGTTGAAACGAAAACTTTACGAGATGTGGCATATAATAGCCAGTTTGTAATTCACACAACATATCACAGCGGGATGGAAGGTGTGCTATATCCCTGGTGCCACAGGCCTGATCTTTCTCCTGATAATGAGAACCAAAATTTTATGGTCGGATTATACTCTTCATCTTCAGGATATTCATACCTTCAGTTTTTACAATCATACCATGATTATCCAACAAATGGCGAAGTAATTGATTTTACTTATGGCTTAAATGGATCAATAGGTTTAACAATGGAGATTTCAAATAATAAACAACCTCCTCAATCACAAATATTGCATTATTTTGATATTAATGT
>CAZBSL010000015.1:0-27028 GCA_964494265.1 uncultured Bacteroidales bacterium | reverse complement strand
TAAATTTGTAGTATGATTACGAAGAAGGATATATTATCAAAGTTGAGAGAATTAAAACCTAATCTTTATAAAGACTATGCAGTAAAAGAAATAGGACTATTTGGTTCTTTTACTGACGATACATTTACTGAGAATAGCGACATTGATATTCTTGTAGAATTAGAAAGGCCTATTGGATGGAAATTCTTTTCACTAGAAATATATCTTGAAAAAATATTTAACAGGAAAATTGATTTAGTCACTAAAAATGCTCTCAAAGAACAAATTAAAGATATTATCTTAAAGCAAGTCGATTACGTTTAATGATAAAAGGAAACCGTACATATCGAATGTATCTCGAAGATATTCAAATGGCAATGAGTCGAATTGATGAATATATTAGCGGATTGAATTTCATTGATTTTAAAAGAGACTACAAAACAGTAGATGCCGTCATCAGAAACTTTGAAATTATCGGTGAAGCTTCAAAGAATTTACCAAAAGAAATCAAAGAGAAATACTCTGAAATCCCTTGGAGTGAAATGTATTTATTGAGAAATAAAGTAACCCATGAATACTTTGGAATAGATTTTGAAATAATTTGGGATATTGCATTAAACTACCTGCCTGATAACAAAATACAAATTGACGAAATATTAGAAAAAGAAATATAAAAAGTATATGATGTTGAATATATAGAATATTCTTTCACCTTTGAGAAAATTCTATAAGTATTTATTTCGTGAAAGAAAATATATTATTAATCTGGGTATTGACAAAAACAATCCAATAGATAAAAGCGAAATAATTCTTATAGTGTAGTATTTATTTAGGAATTACCTGCAAGGCTAAAAAACAAACTGAAATGAAAAACGACACACTTTCAAAAATATGGATGATTTTTCTTTTTCTACTTCTATTAGGATTTCTTCTTTGGGGAATATTTTATGTAGATGATATACAATCGAAAATTTCAATACTTGGAATTGTTGCAATTATTGTTGCTGCATTTACATCAGTTTTAACTGTAAGTATTAATAATAAAAAAGCAAAAGAAAGAGAGTATGAACTTCACATACTGAAAGAAAAGCAAAAAGTTTTTGAACATTTCTATAATTCATACTTTGAAATGCTATTTAAAGTAAAAAAAGGTCAAAGTGGATTGTCAAGAAAAGCTGAAGATGAAATGCTTTTATTCAAAAAGGGATTAATGAATTGGGGTAGTGATAGATTAATTAAAAAATATTTAGATTTTGATACTAAGCTTATTGAAAGTGAAGGAGGGCAGGACAAGTTTAACATGTTTAAAGATGGTGACGATTTTATAAAGGAATTGAGAAAAGAGCTCGGATTTAACGACTCGAAGAACGTTAATATTATGAGCATAATTTTGACAACTGAAGCACGTAAAGAATTAAAAGAAAACGGATTAATAAGATAGAAAACAAAGCAGGTAACAATGGACAAAACTAAAATAACACCAAGTAAATTAACATGAAACTATTTACAATAAATAAAGAAGGAAAATTCTTTCAATTTAAAGAACAAGAATTCAAAGAAGAAAACAAAGAGATTGATTTAGAAATACTACTTGAAAACAATCCAGAATACTTTTTTGAAAATAGTAAAATACTAATAATCGGAAGACAGGTAACAACAAACCTAAATACTTTTGTTGACTTAATCGGTATCGACGAACTCGGGAATACTGTCGTTATTGAATTAAAAAGAGATAAAACACCGAGAGATACCCTCGCACAATTAATTGAGTACGCTTCATACATTGATAATTTAGATTATGGACAACTGAATGAGATTTTTCAAAACTATTCAGGAGAAGAAATAGAATTGGAAGAATATCACCTACAATACTTTGAAAATGGCTCAACTCAAAATGTTTCATGGAATAAAAATTCCAAACTAGTAATTGTTGCTCAGGATATTACAAAAGAAATTAAACAGACCTCCTTATATTTACGAAAAAAAGGAATTGAAATTTATTGCGTTGAGTTCAAGTATTTTGTGAATAATTCAAATATAAAAATGATTTCAAGTGACTTCGTTGTTGGAGACGAAGAATTTATAAGGCAAAAGGTGAAATCAGAGACACAATTACCTAAAATTAATCAAACCAAGTTTATAGAATCATTGGATGATAATGGAAAATTTGTTTTTAAAATTATATTTGATTTTGCAAACAAAGAAAATTTAAGGTTAAGGTGGGGCTCAAAAGGATTTTCGTTAAACCTACCCTTTGAAAATGGATTTGTTGGTTTATGTTTTGGGTATCCACCAACTTCTGTATTTAAACAAAGTATTTATACCGGATTTGAAGAAATTACAAAAAAGGTTAATAATTCCGAAAAAGTGATTTCAAATTTTAAAGCCGAACTTAAAAAACAAAAGAACTTTGAAAATGCAAGATCAAATTTAAAGTGGATTATATCAAAAAAATCTGAAAAAGAGATTCAGAATTTCATTGAAACAATAAGACGAATAGTTGAACAAATTAAAGCTGAAGGATTGAAGAAATAAATGTAATTAATTTGATTTTAAACACTAACTCAAAGCAATAAAACAATTTAACAATAAAACGATAAATTACTTTAATTTTCACAACTTCAGAACACCAACCCATTTTCCATTATAATCAAAAATATTTTCTTTTTATTTCTTAATAATTTATAATTTTGAAACCTAAATATGAAAAATAATTAAACCACTAATACCATGAATTTAATAGAAAAAATAATAACAAACCATTCACCATACGAAAGCGTAAAACCTGGTGATATTGTTGATATTGAAATTGATGCTCGCGTTGCCCGCGATTTTGGGGGAGCAAATGTTGTAAAAAACATTATTAACAACGGATTAAAAATTGAAAATCCGGCGAAAACATTTTTCACCTTCGATTGCAATCCCGGAGGTTCGGATCAAAAATATGCTGCAAACCAACAATTTTGTCGTTTGTATGCCCGTGAAAACGACATAGAAATTTATGACATAAATTCAGGAATCGGAACTCACTTGGCAATAGACAAGGGTTTGATCCTTCCGGGCGGAACTTTTGTTTCAACCGATTCTCATGCTAATATTATGGGAGCAATCGGAGCATTTGGTCAGGGAATGGGCGATCAGGATATTGCAGCTGCTTGGTCAAAAGGTTCTTCATGGTTTAAAGTTCCAAAATCAGTAAAGATTGTACTTGAAGGAAAACGACCTGAAAATATTTCGGCCAAAGATATTGTTTTGAATTTGCTTTCAATTTTCGGTGCAAATAAATTATTAGGATGCTCTGTTGAATTTTATGGGGAAGAAGTTGACAATCTCACCCTCGACCAAAGAATTACAATTTCATCAATGGCAACCGAAATGGGTGCAATTATAATTTTATTCACCCCAACCGAAAAAATAATTAACCTTCTGAAAGAAAAAACAGGAAAAGAAATCAGCCTGATTGCTGCCGATGATGATGCAGTTTATGAAAAAGAATTCAATATTGATATTTCAAAATTTGTTCCAATGGTTGCCAAACCGGGACATCCTCACGATGATACGGATTTAAATAATGTGAAGAAAACAAAAATTGATTCGGCTTTTATTGGTAGTTGCACCAACGGACGTATGGAAGATTTGAGGATTGCAGCCGGAATTTTAAAAGATAAAAAAGTTGCTCCCGGTGTTGTCCTGAAAATTGTTCCTTCAACTGATTTTATTTGGAAACAAGCACTCAACGAAGGATTAATCAAGATATTTAAAGATGCAGGAGCCTTGGTTTCAAATGCGGGTTGTGCCGGTTGTGCAGCAGGTCAGGTCGGACAGAACGGCCCTGATGAAATCACAGTAAGTACAGGAAATCGGAATTTTCCCGGGAAACAGGGAAAAGGTGAAGTTTATTTGGCTTCGCCGGCAACAGTAGCTGCCTCAGCGGTTGCAGGTTATCTGACCAACGAAAATGATTTGCCCGAAAATCCTGCTATTTTTACAAAAAAAGGATTGAAAGACGAAAGCAAAAAAACTGAAAAAACCAAAACCGAAAAGAAAACAGTTGTTGAGGGAAAAGTTTGGTTGATTAAAAAAGATGATATCGATACTGATATGATTTTTCATAATCGCTATCTCACAATCACAGATATTAATGAGATGGGGCAGTATGCTTTTGATAATTTAGAAGGTTACGAAGACTTTGCTAAGCAAGCTAAATCCGGCGACATAATTATGACTGCCAAGAATTTCGGCGCCGGAAGCTCACGTCAGCAAGCTGTTGATTGTTTTAAAGCTCTTGGAATTCAATGTTTTTTGGCTGAATCTTATGGGGCCATCTACGAAAGAAATGCAATTAACGCCGCATTCCCGATACTTACATATCAACCGGAAATTATTAAAGAAATTGATCTAATGGACGGTGATAAAATTAGAATTGATTTTGTGAACGGTGACATCACTAACCTGAAAAATAATAAAACATCAAAAATTAATAAGTTTTATGATGTACAATTGTCTATTTATCTGAATGATGGATTGTTGGGGTAATAGAATTTGATTGTTATATTGTTATATGGCTATATTGTTAAATTATAACCATATAACAATTTAAGCATTCTGCTAAATAATTTTAAAAATTCAGCGTTTGTAATTTATTGTTTATTAATTTTGCAATGAAATTATTTTAAAAGAAATGGAAGATAATAACTCCCTTAGAGAAAAACTACTTGAGCTTGTCAGGCTGATGAATAAAATAAAAGAGAAAGGTACTCATCAGAATATACCAGGAATGAATCCTATGTTTTTTAAGCAATTTGATATGATTTCCGAAAACTTTGAAGTTATTCAGGATGGCATGGCTGAGGATATGTTTAAGCAATTCGGAATTCCTATTGAAAAGATTATTGGCGAAACTATTAAAGCATTGAAAAAAGAATTGGGCGAAGACGATTTTACTGAAGAACTTATTGAAAGTTCTACTAAAAATCAAATTGAAGAAAAAACCAACCCTCTTAAAATTGAAGATAAAACTTCAGAAATTGAATTGATTGACCAAATGCTAAAAAGGCCGGGGCTTTCTGAACTTGAAACTGACAAATTACTTGACCGCCGGTCGGAATTGCAAAAAAAAATCTAAATACCGCACCAACTTATTGAATTTTTAATCATTGGGGATATAGGTCTCTCTTTTTTGATAAAAAATTTTAGTATTGTGAAATTATTTCTAATACTGTTCTTTTATAAGAAATCCATACGTTTTTAATACATTTGCATTCTTGGAAAATAAAATTGTATTTATAATATCTTTGTGTATCTTTTGGTCTTCTTTGTGTAATAGAAAAAGATTATTAGTTAAAAAATGTAATAATTAAAATGACAGTTCCCAAAGATTTAAAGATTGAATTCGATGAATTAAAAAATAAAATTCATGGTGATATTTATCTTGAAGAAAAAAACCTTTTATTGTATGCGACCGACGCTTCTGCTTATCGTGAAATACCTTTAGCTGTTGTCAGGCCAAGGAATATTAAGGATATTAAGGAGTTAATCAAATTTGCAAAAGAAAACAAAACTTCGTTGATTCCACGCACCGCCGGAACCTCATTGGCAGGCCAGGTCGTTGGCAATGGGATAGTTGTAGATGTATCAAAATATTTTTCAAAAATCATTGAAATCAACGAAAAGGAAAAATGGGTAAGAGTTGAGTCTGGTGTTGTTCTTGACGAATTAAATAAAATTCTTGCAGCTAAGGGATTATTTTTCGGTCCCGAGACCTCAACTTCCAATCGTTGTATGATATCCGGAATGCTTGGAAATAATTCCTGTGGAGCACATTCACTCGTTTATGGTAGTACCAGAGAGCATACTATTTCGGTAAAAGTGATTTTAAGCGATGGCTCGGAAGTTGAATTTTCTTCATTATCGAAAAATGAATTTCAAGAGAAATGCAATGGAAATTCTCTTGAAAACAAAATTTATCAAAATATTAACAGCATACTTTCCGATAAAGAAAATCAAAAAAATATCAGAGCCGAATTTCCCGACAAGGAAATTAAACGAAGAAACACCGGTTACGCAATCGACTTATTATTAGAATCGAATCCTTTTACTGAAAATGCAGAAGATTTTAATTTTTGTAAACTTATTGCCGGGTCTGAGGGAACACTTGCTTTTATTACCGAAATAAAATTAAATCTTGTTCCTCTCCCCCCAAAAGAAAAAGCTTTGATGTGTGTCCATCTTGATACTGTGATTGAAGCAATGCAAGCAAATATTATAGCATTAAAACATGAGCCTGTCGCAATTGAATTGATGGATGACATTGTATTACAATGTACCAAAGGAAATATTATTCATAATAAAAACAGGTTTTTTGTTAAGGGCGATCCGGGAGCAATTCTTATTGTCGAATTCTGTAAGGAAACAAAAGAAGATATTCTTAAACTTGCGGGTGAATTAGAAAGTGATTTAAGAAAAAATAACCTCGGCCATCACTTCCCTCTTGTTTTTGGTGAAAATATCCCAAGAGTTTGGTCATTACGTAAAGCGGGTTTGGGTTTGCTTTCAAATATTCCGGGCGATGCAAAGCCGGTTCCCGTTGTTGAAGATACTGCTGTAAATCCTCTTGTTTTACCCGAATATATCAAAGAATTTGATGAGATGCTTGCCAAGCATAATTTGAGTTGTGTTTATTATGCTCACATTGCTACCGGCGAACTTCATCTCAGGCCGGTCTTGAATTTAAAAGACAAAAAAGACGTCGAACTATTTCATACGGTTGCATTAGAAACCGCTAAGCTTGTAAAAAAATATAATGGTTCATTAAGCGGCGAACATGGAGACGGCCGTTTGCGTGGCGAGTTTATTCCGTTGATGATTGGTGAGAAAAATTATTCTTTACTTAAGGACTTAAAAAATACCTGGGATCCCGATAATATTTTTAATCCCGAAAAAATTGTTGACACACCGGCAATGAATACTTTTTTGAGATATGAGGCCGGCCGGAAAACACGAGAAATTGAAACAATTTTTGATTTTTCAAAAGATTTGGGGATAATGCGTGCGGTTGAAAAATGTAATGGTTCGGGCGATTGTCGTAAATCGGAAATCATTGGCGGAACAATGTGTCCGAGTTTTATGGCTACACGTGATGAAAAAAATTCTACACGTGCCAGAGCTAATACTTTACGCGAGTTTTTAACTCATTCTGAAAAAGAAAATCCTTTCGATCATAATGAAATTTATGAAGCAATGGATCTATGTTTATCATGCAAAGGATGTAAATCGGAATGCCCGTCGAGTGTTGATATCACTAAGCTAAAAGCCGAATTTTTACAACATTATTATGATAAACACGGCATCCCATTACGCACCAGATCGATTGCTTATATTACTCAATTAAATAAAATCGGGGCGATATTTCCTTCTTTTTATAATGTTTTTGCAAAAAGTAAATTGTTTTCGGGAATTTTAAAAAACATTCTTGGTTTTGCTTCAAAACGCTCACTACCTTTGTTATACAAAATGACTTTGCGATCGTGGGCTAAGAAAAATCTTAAAAACATCAACCCCGGGCAAAATGCTAAAGCCAAAGTCAATTTCTTTATTGATGAATTTACTGATTTTAATGATACCGAAATTGGGATAAATGCTATTAAATTACTCTGTGCTTTAGGTTATAATGTTGAAATACCGAAACATTGTGAAAGTGGCCGGACATTTCTTTCAAAAGGTTTGGTTAGAAAAGCAAAGAAAATTGCAAATAAAAATATTTCTTTATTGAAAGATGTCATCACATTTGATACACCTTTAATTGGTATTGAACCATCAGGAATTTTAACTTTTAGAGACGAATATAAAGAACTTGCAGATGAATGTAATAAGGACGCCGCTGCCTCAATAGCCATTAATTCTTTTATGATTGATGAATTTCTTGTAGCTGAATATGAAAAAGGAAACTTTAAAAAAGATATTTTCACAAAGAAAAAAAATCATATCAAACTTCACGGCCATTGTCATCAAAAATCGCTTGCTTCCACCGGCCCTACTAAAGAAATGCTTTCAATACCTGAAAACTATACAGTTGAAGAAATTAAATCAGGATGTTGCGGTATGGCAGGTTCGTTTGGGTTTGAAAAAGAGCATTATGATCTTTCTATGAAAATTGGAGAAATGGTTTTATTTCCTGAAGTAAGAAAAGCCGGCGAAGAAATTTTAATTTCTGCACCGGGTACAAGTTGTCGTCAGCAGATTAAGGATGGAACCGGACGAACAGCCTTTCATCCGGTTGAAATAATTTATGATGCTTTGAAAAAAGAATATTCATAATATGGATAGGAATTTCGGGATAATTTCCCCAAAACCTTATCTCCCATTAAAATTTTGAAATACGGTTTGAATTACTATTTGAGTTTTTTCTTGCTTCTGTACAATATTTTTCAATTTTAATCATTTAAAATACAAGTAATTTTAACAGCAAATACATTGTTTGTATTTGTATTTAGAAACAAATGGGAAAAAACGAATTTCATTGGATGATGTTCAAAATGAGTTTAAAAGTGAATAAAGTTTTTGATTCTCTAAGACTAATAATAATTTTATTAATTTCGCAAAAAATTGATTAAACTTCTGCATGAAAAAATTGATATTAATAATACTTTTATTCATAGGTTTTCAGGCTTTTAGTCAGGGAAATTGTGATATTATTTATTCTGATACAATATTCTATTCCGATACAATAGTCTGTTATGGTGATAGTGTATATTTGAGTGTTGTGCATTCGGATACATTGAAATATTTATGGAAACCCACAATGGATACTACTTTCAATACATGGGTAAAACCTGTTGATACAACTTGGTATTATATTGAAATATTTGATACAAATAATATTTTGCAATGCAATGATAGCATTTTAATATATTTATACCCACGACTATATATTGACACTCTCATTCAGATGAATATGGGTTGTCCGGGTTTTTGTAAAGGCCAGATGCAAGCTTTTGTTTCAGGTGGTTTTCCAGATACTCTTTATCATTATAATTGGTATTCGTTGACAGTTGATCCAAGCGATTCGTCTATTGTATATGGTGCATGCGATGAGAATTATGCTTTAACGGTTTCTGATGGTTGGGGTTGTAAAGTCGATACAAATTTTGATGTAAAAGCTTACCCAATTCCGGAAGTTGAAATTATTGCCGACGATAAAACTTATATACAAAACCCTGAAGTTGAATTTAGTTTTAATAATATTTCTTATAATGAAAACCCTGTTGATTCACTTGAAATTATTACCTGGACTTGGGATTTTGGTGATTCAACATACTCGGAACTTGCAAATCCGGTGCATGTTTTTCAATATGTTGGTACAAATACGGTTTGGTTAATTTTCAATACTTATTTCGGATGTGTTGATTCAGTTTCACATGTGGTTAACATTGAGGAAGCCGAAATAACTGTGCCCAATGTTTTTACTCCAAACGGAGATGGTATTAATGATGTTTTTGAAATTGAAATTAACGGATCAAGCGAAAAGTTCATTAATGATTTCTACATTAGTAGTTCGCTTGTAATAATGGATAGATGGGGCAGACAGATGTACGAATCAAATAATTATCAAAACGAATGGAAAGGAGAAGGATGTCCTGATGGTGTTTATTTCTTTATTCTGAAGTGTAATGGCCGTTTTAAAGATGATAAATTTGCAGGCTCGATAACAATTTTAACAGTTGGAGAATGAATGGTAGAATGAGTAAATGATAGAATGATAGAATGAATCAATCTATGGAAACATGCTAAAAAACTAATATTTACGAATTCAAAAAAAATATAGTAGAAACAATAATTAATCTACAAAAACAAAGAATGAAAATAAGAGAATTAAGTAATTTGCTTTTATCAATTTTGATTATTTCGGTTTTAATTTCATGTAATGGAATTGAAGGAAATGGTGAGGATGAACAAATTTCGACCGATATAATATCCAATCCAAATACATCGGATGGTAAGACTGATCTTTCAAAACTTCCAAAAATTAAATTTGAGGAGGATATTCATGATTTTGGAAAAGTTATTGAAGGGGAAAAGGTTTCTTATAGCTTTAAATTTAAAAACATTGGTTCCCTGCCTTTATTAATTTCTGATGTGAATGCAAGCTGTGGTTGTACGGCAACAAAATACCCAAAAACACCAATTCAGCCCGGAAAAGAAGATGTTATTCACGTTACTTTTGATAGTGAGAAACGTAAAGGATTCCAAAATAAATCAATTTCAGTAATTTCCAATACTCAACCTAATAAAACTGTAATTAGAGTTAAAGCAATGGTTTATAATCCGGAGCAATAAATTTGTTTTAGTTTTTTATATGAAAAAAAGAATTTTATAGTTCAGACAAAAAAAAGAATAATAATTAAATTAAAGAAATAATGAATCTTTTGAATGTAATTTTAATGATGCCTCAAGGTGAAGGCGAAAGTAGTGGGTTAATGTCTTTTTTGCCACTTATTTTAGTTGTTTTGGTTTTTTATCTATTTTTCATCAGGCCACAAATGAAAAAATCAAAAGATCAAAAAAAATATAGAGAGGCTTTAAAAAAAGGTGAAAAAGTGATTACTATTGGTGGTATTCACGGGAAAATTCTTGAGGTTTCTGAAACTACAGTTACTATTGAGACCTTAGGCCAAAGTCGATTGGTGCTTGAAAAATCAGCTGTTGCAATGGATAGTACTTCTCAATTAAGTGACAAGAAGTAAGGCCGTTTGTAAATATTTACAGTTTTTGAAAAGCTGTGCTAAAAGCTAAATGATTAAATTGAATTTCAATTTTTTGACATTTGTCAGAAGAAACGGAAAAAAGAAAGATAAAATATCTAAGCAAGAAATTTATGTTTTTTTATCCTGCTTAGGAATTTCCATCATCATTTGGGGTTTAATTAAATTTGATAAAATTTATTACGGTTCCATTGAGTTCCCTGTAGTATATACTAATATTCCTGATGATAAGTTACTTATTAACAATCCTGATAGCGTTTTAGTTGTAAATCTTCAATCACAAGGCTTTGATTTTTTCTCGGATAAATATCTTTCCGGCGATCAGGCAATTTATATTAATGTAGGTGGCTTAAATTTTGAAAAAGTGAATGGATTGTATAAATCTTTTCTGCTGACATCTCAAATTTCTTCTATTATCTCTCGCCAACTTAGTTTGTCAAATAAATTAATATCTATTTCTCCTGATACTCTTTCATTTGTTTTTGAATCAATGAAGATGAAAACTGTGGTAGTAGTTCCTGATTTGAAAATTGATTTTGAGAAACAATATCAGCAATATGGCCCAATAATTTTCAAACCTGATTCTGTTAAGGTTTATGGGCCGGCTTCAGTAATCGGAAAAATAGATTTTGTGAGTACTGAAAAAATAGAATTGAAAAAAGTTAGAGATAATCAGGAACTTTCGATAAAAATTATTTCTCCGCTTGATAATAAAAAGCTAAGATTTTCGGAAAATGAAATACACATCTCAATTCCTGTTGCAAAATACACAGAAGGAAGCATTGAATTGCCAATAATTACAATTGATTCTCTTTCAGGATTTAAAATTAAAACATATCCCGATAAAGTTTTGCTGACATATCTGGTTGCACTAAATGATTTTAAACGTGTTAAAATGGATATGTTCCAAGTGGGAGTTTTCTATAAAAGTAATGAATTATCAAAAAATAAAACTCTTAAAGTTGAAATTTTACACCAACCTCCATTCGTGGAGATTGTGAAAATTGATCCAGAAAGAGTTGAGTATATTATTGGGAAACAGCATATCATAAATTAATTTTTTTTGATGTTAAAAGTTGGCCTTACGGGAAGTATTGGAAGTGGAAAAACATTGGTCTCAAATTTTTTTGAGACAATAGGTGTAAATGTTTTTTATGCAGATGATTCGGCAAAAGCATTATACGGCAATAAAAAAGTTAAAGAAGAAATTGTTAATGTTTTTGGGCCATCAATACTGACTGAAGATAATAAAATTGATACAAAAATATTTGCAGGAATTATTTTCAATGATAAATCTGCTTTGAAAAAAATCAATTCAATAATTCATCCTTTAGTGATGAATGATTTTTTAAATTGGCTTACGAATTATAAAACTGATGCATATATTTTGCATGAGGCTGCAATATTATTTGAAAGTGATTTATCAAAAAAATTTGACTTTGTAATTGCCGTTTCCGCTCCCGAAGCTCTAAGAATTGAAAGAATAATGAAACGTGATAATGTTAATCGCGAAGCTGTGATTGCAAGAATTAAAAATCAATGGAGTGATGAAAGAAAAGCCAAGCTTGCTGATTTTGTCATACTCAATGACGAAACTGAATTATTAATTCCTCAAGTATTGAAAATTAATAAAATATTGAAACAAAAAAAAGGGTGCTATGAAAATAACACCCTCTATTAATCAAAATCTTAACTATTATTCAGGTTTCTCATAAACATTTTCATCGTTTCTGTAACCGGCATCATCAAAATACCAGTCAGCGTGAATGCTGCCTGAGCTTTCCGCCCATTGTGCAAAATAATTATAAGCATTAATAACTTGTACTTTTTCAATTGGATAGTCAAATGAATGTGGATTATCCATCGCCCAAGGTAAATTAGTTAGTGTCTTATAATATCTGCCTTCTGCAGGAATAGAATTGTCAGCATCAGTTCCAAGTAAATTTAAATTCGCAAGGCTGGTCGGCGGATGATCTGGTAAGTGAATCTCAACCCCCCTGACCTGATCCACAATTAAAAATGAATTATAAGGTGGAGTTCCTAAAACGGCACTTGCTATTGGATTAGAGAAATGAATTGTAACCATAGAAGTATCAGGGTTTACATAAGGTGCGCTTTCGGTTGTATTTGCCCCGATACCAACGCCGGCGTGAGGCAATTTATCAAAAATATTGTCAATTAGAATTATTGTAGCTTTTTCTTGATTTGCTTCAGTATGATTTGCATTCAAGTTAATATAATCACTATTAATTGAATAACCCTCAACGCTTTCAATGTCACCGGGTTCGGCATTCATCTGAAAACCAAAACCATTTGTGTAACTTGCACCTACTGCTCTAGCGCTATATTTTCCATAAATATCAACTACCTCATTATCCGCATTTAATACTTCATGAAAATTATAATCAAGAATAAGGTCATTAAAATCATAATCACCTAAACCGGGCCAATTATCTTCAAAAGCTAAAGTGCCATAAGTATCCTCATTTGGATAATAAACATCGTAAGCCCTTGTTGCATCATTAGGATAGTCATCTTCATCATCATCCACACCATCACCGTCGCTGTCATTAGATGGTCCGGTTACAACAACATTATCATAAAATAAATTAGAATAACGATTATTAAACCACATTAAAACTCTGCAAGTTGATGCGTTATTAGGCATAGTTACAGTAACTGTTTTTTGAACCCACTCTTCAGTCGGATTATAATACCTGTAACAGGTATAAGAAATCGGGTTCCCACTTTGTGTGAATGGGATGAGGTAAATATATGCATAAACATATGCGTTACCTTGATAGGGTATGGATTTAATATCGGTACTAAAAGTTATTAAATCTCCGGGGTTGACGTTAATTGATTGTTCACAACCACCATACAAATAATAATAACCTGAATAACCTTGATAGGAATTTCTAAATGTGTTGTTTCCTCCATCATCGTATTGACCAGAATAGGTAGCAATAGCCTGGGTCATGTTCCATTTATTCGGATAAGTAAGAGGTGATGACCAATATGGAACAGTTTTAAAATCATCTTCATCAAAAGTCCCGTTTGTAATCATGTTGTTTATAGAATTCCCTGACTTCGTTGCCCATGTATTTGCCGAAAAACTATTTAAAAATCTTGATTTTTCATTACCGGTACTATCAGGCGGTGGAATAGTATCATACCCTGTTCCAAAATTAGGATTGATAGAATCTTCCATAATGTTAAAGGTCGATTTTACAGCATTATTTAATGGATATAAAATTGAGCCTGCCCATGAACTTATGTAAATTTCGTTGAGATAAGCAGGAATTTTTATCTTTCCTATAAATACTCCTTTATCATTTGATGTTCCGCTAAACAGTAATTTCCCACCGTTTTCTATTGGAGCATCATAAAAATTTATTCTTTTCCTGATAGTCGAATAATCTACAGATTCCGGTAAAGTAACTTTTACATTATATTCCAATGAATTGTTAAAATCAAAACCTGGAGATATAACAAGGTCTTCCATTCTTAATTCATTATCAGGATTTGGATCATCTTTTTTACACCCTATTGTTGAAGCAACAATAAGTGCGATTAGTAACATAATATACTTTTTCATGTTTTTGGTGGTTAATGATTGTTAATATTCATATTGTAAAAATAAATATTTTTTTTAAAGTAGCATTATTTTTTTATTTATTAGGCGGACTATAAATATTATTAATATTTCTGTAACCTTGATTATCCTGGAACCAATCAGGATATGATACACCTGAACTCTCAGCCCATTCAATGAAATGAATGTATGCTTCAGATATTTCAATTAATTCATAGGGGTAATCAAAAGATTCCGTAATATTTATTGCCCAGGGTAGATTATTTATTGTTTTAAAATATTTTCCTATTCCGGGCTGTGTATCATCTTCCCAGGTCTGGTAATATGAATTATCAGCCAAATCAGTCGGTTCGTAATCGGGTAAATGCAATTCTCTTCCTCTTGTTTGTTCAATGAAGATAAACGGATTATAATCAGAAATGGCAAAATCTGCTTCTGAATACACTCCATTTGGTGTCATCTTAATCGTAATAGTATCCGATTCCATGTAAGGTTGAGTAGCTTCAGTATTAACTCCTGTTCCAATTCCAGGATGAGACAAAATATTAAAAGCATCGTCGAAAACAATTATTGTCGGGTTAGTTTGACCGGTTTCAAGTCCGTTTGCATTAATATTTACAATATTTCCACTTATATTATAATTTTCTACAACTAAGTTATTTATTAATGAAGAATTTGCATTCGGTAAGTTAAAACCAAAACCATTGTGGAAAAAAGCTCCAATTGCATTCACGCCAAAACTTCCAAAAATTTCAACAACTTCATTTGAAGCATTTGTTACAGTTTGAAATTGGTAATCAACAACTAAATCGTTGAAATCGTAATCGCCTCTGACGGGCCATAAATCCTCAAAAGCAAGTGTACCAAAACCGGCAGCAGGCCAAAAAATATCAAAAGCTCTGTCAGGATCGTTTGGATAATCGTCTTCATCATCTGGGATCCCATCGTTATCTGAATCTGTTATCAAAACAATAAATTCATAAGCACCCATATCAACTGTCCCATTGGTAATTCTTGGATTTCCATCCAAATCAGTTGCAGTATTCATCCATGCTTCCAATAATCCTACATCAATACATGACGAACCTGCCTGTAAATGATAATCTTCAACTCCAGGTACAATACTTACAAATTGCGGATCATTCGTAATATTATTTGATCCGGTTGGTAATGCAGGTGTTGAGCAAGAATTATTATAGACATATCCTGATCCTGAAACCTGCCAGTTAGAGCCATTATTGAAATAGATTATTGTATTAATAACAATGCTGTTATTCCTTGTTCTGATTCCGGCTCCATTTGGTGCAGTATTATTTGCAATTATACAACTTTGAACAATTCCTGCATTCCAGATATTTATTCCTCCACCATATTTCATGGAAACGTTTTCTGTTATGAGACAATTTCTTACAATACCTCCATTTAAACATCTTACACCTCCACCGTAGCCGTTATTAGAGTTGTTATCAGCCGAATTATTATTTATAAAGCAATTTTGAACAAGTCCTCCATTATCAATAGCAATTCCACCTCCGTCTCTCGCTTGACAATTTGTGATTTTACAATTTTTTACAATCCCATTTGAAACGATATTTACTCCACCACCAAATCCCGATGGATTATATCCTTTAGTAATTGTAAATCCGTCAACTACTGCATCTATATGATCCATGTAAATACATCTTACATTATTATTTCCGTCAATTATCGAATTGTTAAAACCATTTATGCTTTGTAAGACAATAGCTTTTTGAATTTGAATTTGATTTGTTAAAACATAAGTCCCATTATCGACGAGAATGAGGTCGTTATCAACGCAAATATCAATAGCACTTTGTATATCATTAGCAGCAGTTGCTAAACTTGTAAACGGTGGAGTATGATTTCCTGTTGGTGACACATATCTTGTAATATTTGTAAAATTATAACCTGACTTTGTGGTTGAAAATATTACTTCAACGTTTTCTCCATTAATTTCCACTACTTTATTATTAATCAATACTGATTTTAAATAATATGGAAGATTAATTTTTATTGAATATTTTTGAGTATTATTCAGGTTTGTCCCTTTGTGATAAACAACAGATTTGTCAAAAGAAGTAATCTGAATTATGTCATCCGGAGCATTAGTAATATTAAAACTAATATCACGTGATGTTTTCCAATTAAAGTTATCAGAAGCCTTTAATTCAAAAATAGAATTGGCAGATTGATTTGATTTGTTTTGGCTTTCCTCTGCCTCATAATAATCCTTGTTACATGCTGTTACCAAAAAGATAAGAGCAAGTAAAGTGTAAATAAGTTTTTTTGTTTTCATGGCAGTAATTTTTACTTTTGTTTATTTAATACCATTATTAAACCAAAAAACCATAAAAGCACAAAAGACACGAATACAATAATATACGGAATAACAAAAATTCCCATTTGTCTAATACTGGGAAATTATGTCCAAAAAAAAGAATACCCGAACATTATATTCGGGTATTCTTTTTATAAAATTGTAAATTATGAAAAACTCAGATTAAGGATGAGAATAAATATTAGCAGCATTTCTATAACCCGGAAGATCCTGATACCAATTTGAATAGTTTGCTCCATTGCTTTCAACCCATTCCTGGAAATGATTATGTGCAGTAGTGATGTCTTCGTATTCAAATGGATAAGCAAAAGATTGAGGAATATGAATTCCCCAAGGTAAATCAGTTGCAGTTTTAAAATAAATTCCACTACCTGGATCTGTAACATCAAAATATGTTCCGTAAAATAAAATATTTATTAAATCAGTAGGTTCGTAATCAGGCAAATGTAATTCACGTCCTCGTTCCTGATTAATAATAATAAAAGGATTAAATGTTGATAAAGCAAAATCTGCTGCGGTATATGTTAATGGTGTCGGTACCAATTTAACAGTAGTTGTAACCGGAGCAACGTACCATGAGCCTCGAAGAGTATTAACTAAACTTGTAAAACTAAAACTTTGATCCCATACAATAACTGTCGGATCGGATTGTCCTATTTCAAGACCATCTCCGTTTAGGTTAATAAAACCTCCAACTATATCATAACCGGTTACTGTAAGATTATTAATTAAAGTAGCATTTGCATTAGGCAAACTAAACCCAAATGAATTATTATGGCCTGCGCCAAGAGCATTGACTGCAAAATTACCAAACACCTCAACAACCTCATTGCTTGCATTTGTTACTGTTTGAAAACGATAATCAATAACAACATCATTAAAATCATAATCTCCGGTGTGAGTCCATAGATCTTCATAAGCTAAAGTTGCATACCCAATAGTTGGAAAATAATTATCATAAGCTCTTAAAGGATCGAACGGATAATCATCGTCTCCATCAGGCACTCCATCAAGATCGGAATCAAGTAGTGGTGTGAAAACGCAGAAAATAGATGTGCCGTAACCCATATTTCCATGGTCAGAATAAGAAACGACCATATGAGTGGCATCTAATGTTGTAGTAGTAACAGAATTTGTGAAAGCAGCATTAAAAACATCGTCTGAATCCCATTGAATAACATCACCTGTTACTGCACCACCGCCAACAGTACCGAAATCAAGATTACCTGCATCCCGATATGCAACAATAAAATTATCGGCATCCATAGCTGTAATGGATGGATCAAAACTTATGGCATTATTAAAAATATATTCCGAGCCCCATGTTAAAACATTTCCGGCAACGTTTCCTATCATAGCAGTACCATTGTCAAAATTTCCTACATCTCTGAATGCGACAACAACTTTTGTTGGGTTTAAAGAACCGAGTGAAGGATTTGCTGTAATTGCAGCGTTAAATACATATTCAGAGCCAAAAGATATCACATTTCCTGCGACCGTTCCAACTATAGCAGTTCCGTATTGAGAATTTCCATTATCACGATAAGCTAAAACAAATGCACCTGAACTAAGACTGGTTGCAGTGATTTCAGGTGTATTTCCGTTATTAAAGATACTTTCTGCTCCCCATGCAATATTGCTTCCGGTAACAGTACCAATTACGGATGTTCCTGAATAAGAATTTCCCATATCTCTAAATGAAAATACAAAATGAGTTGCATCAAGGGCTGAAGATTCAATATAATCCACACCTGCTGACCAAAAGTGTAAAGGTAAGGTATATTCAACACCCCAGCTAATAGAATTCCCACTTACCGTACCAATAATTGCTGTCCCGTATTGAGAATTCCCAAAATCACTATAAGTTACCACAAAGTGGGTAGCATCCAATGAAACAGTAGATATGCTTGCAGTTCCCGCAGAATTAAAAACAAATTCTGCACTAAATGTTATTGTATTTCCAACTATAGTACCAATAACCGCGGTTCCGAAACTGGAATTCCAGTTATCCCTATATGCAATAATAAAATGAGTTGCATCAAGAGCGGTGGATGAAAGGTCATAGCTTAGGGCTGCATTAAAAACAAATTCTGCACTAAAGGTAACACCTTTTGTATCAGTAGAGTTTTTTAAAGAATTATAATGATCAGCTAATTCATTTGCTGAAATATTTTTTGCTTTTTCGGCATTTGTTCCGCTGATATTATAAATTTCATTGTTTACTAAAATCTTATCAATATAATCGGGAATCGTAACCTTAATATTATATTGGTCTTGTCCTCCTATATAATTTTCCTTATAATAGATAATGCTTCTATCTAATGATGTTATTTTTAAAGTTCCGATTATCGGATTATCAATCAAAATTGATATTTCATGTGCTAATTTCCAATCAAATCCGTCAGGAACATTAAGGTCCGCCATGCTGGAAACCTTAGGATTTTTGATAGGATCATTACTTGCATTATTATTATCTATTTGAGTTTTCGTGCAATTGGTTAATAATACAATTATTATTAACGAAATAAAGATATAAGTTATTTTTTTCATTTCAGTAGTTTTAAGTATCTGACAACAGATTTTTTCAATTAAACATTTAAATCCGATTGTCAATTACATCAAAAATTAAACCATAATTTTTATATTTTTGGTTTACAGTCTATTATTATTATTATATTGATAATAAATTCCCAAAAATGATTTTTTTTTTCCTTTTTTAAGAAAATACTATCAATTTAATAAATCCATTTGCAAATGTAATTAAAATATTAAGTAAAACAAAGGAAAATCAAAAATTTAACAATTTTTTACAATTTAGAACTTTTTATGCATTTTTAAATTTATTTTCTGTTTACAAATTCCTGAAGAGGACGAAAATAATTCATAATTAAAAAAAACCACTTCCTTTAATAATTTAAAGATTAATATCTTTTGAAACGATACGTTTATTGTTTTTTTATAATAGCTTAAATTACGGATGTGTATAAATGTTAGTGTTGTTTCTGTATCCCGGATTATCCTGATACCAATCTGAGTAGTTAACTCCCGAGCTTTCTGCCCATGCTTGAAAATGAGTGAAAGCAGTTGTTATGTCGGCATATTCGAAAGGATAGGCAAAAGACTCGGGAATATTAATTCCCCAAGGCAGATTATTAGCTGTCTTGAAATAAATTCCACTACCCGGATCTGTTGCATCTAAATATGTTCCGTAATATGTAATATCAATTAAATCTGTTGGTTCATAATCGGGTAGATGCAATTCACGTCCACGTGTTTGTGCAATAATAATAAACGGATTAAATGTTGATAAAGCAAAATCCGCTTGGGTGTAAGTTGCTGAGGGAACCATTGTAATGGTAGTTGTAACGGGTGTTGAATACCATGAATTTCGTAGAGTATTAACCAAATTTGTAAAATTAAGACTCTGGTCATAAACTATTATGGTTGGATGAGTTTGCCCGGTTTCAAGGCCGTTTCCGTTTAAATTGACCAAACTGCCAACTATATCAGAACCTGTTACCGTAAGATTATTAATTAATGTTCCATTTGCATTAGGTAAATTAAATCCAAATGAATTATTATTACCGGCTCCGAGTGCTTTTGTTACAAAATTGCCAAATACTTCAACAACTTCATTGCTTGCATTTGTTACGGTTTGAAAACGGTAATCCATAACAAGGTCATTAAAATCATAATCACCGGTATGTGTCCAAATATCTTCGAAAGCCAAAGTGCCGTAACCTGTGGCAGGAAAATAATTATCAAAAGCCCTTAAAGGATCCAAAGGATAATCGTCTTCACCATCCGGAATTCCGTCATCATCCGAATCAATAATTAAAGTCCCTAAATATGAAGTTCCGTAGTTAGAGTTACCACCATCAGTTATTGTAATAATAAACTGTGTTGAATTTATTGATTCCATGAATTTATAACCACAATATACAGTTGCTACATGAAAAACATATTCAGAACTAAAAGAAATATTATTACCTGATACTATTCCTATTACCGAAGCATGAGTTTGATTACTATTATATGCATAAGATGTAATAAAACGCTCAGAATCCATTGGTGTAAAATATTGCATTAATGTTGTAGTCGATTTATAAACAAATTCACTTCCGAATGATAAAGTATTTCCGGAAATGGAACCAACTATGGCTGTTCCGTATCTTCCATTTCCATCATCGCAATAGGCGATTACAAATTTATTTGTTTCCATCATATTTATGCAACTGCCAATAGTTGAAGCCGGATTATATGTGTATTTAGAACCGAAACTAATGGTTGTGCCTGAAATATTTCCAACTAAAGCAACACCGTGGCCGGTTACGTAGTAGTTTTGTGTATATGCAACAATAAATTTCCCGAGTGATGGAGAAGTAACATAATGCATATCTGATTTTATATTTTCATAAACATATTCCGAACCAAATGTAATTACATTGCCTGCTACTGTTCCAATAACTGCCGTGCCTTTTCTGCCATTCCAATCATCACGATAAATAACAACAAAAGTATTTGCATCAACTAATGCAGCGGCTAGCGTTTCAGTATGTCCACTATTAAAAACATATTCCGACCCATAAGTTATTGAGTTTCCCGAAATTGTACCTACAACTGCTGTTCCGTATGTGCTATTAGAAAGATCTTTATAACATATTACAATATGCGTAGGATCAAGAATATTTACTAACGAATTATGTGTTGTTCCACTATTAAAAACATATTCCGGGCCGTAAGTAATAGTATTACCGCTTATTGTTCCAACAACAGCGGTTCCGTAACTACCATTACCTTCATCTGTAAATACCGTTACGAAATGAGAATCATCAAGAGAAGCTGTTCCTGTCCCTCCACCTGTCGCTGCAGGATTAAAAATAACAGGCGAGCTAAACCCTAATGATTCACCTTTGGATTTTTCACCATTTTTTAAGCTTGTGCCGGCATTAATTAAATTAATATCTTTCCCGACTACAAGGTTTAAACTTTTACTACCGATATCGGTTAGTACGCCATTTACTTTTACCTGGTTTACATATTTTGGTATATCAATTTTAACATAATATTTTGATTCATCATGTTTAAAGCCTTTATGGTAAATGACTTTTTCATCTTCGGATGTAATTATTACCATCCCATTTTTCTCTCCGGAAATTGTAAATCCCACTTCTTTAGATAATTTCCAGTCGAAATCGGCTGAAACTATTAATTCGTTCATGCTTGTTGCCGTTGGATTTGGATTAGGTAGTTCGGTTATTTTTTTTTGGTCTTTTTTGCATCCGAATGTTAAAACAGCTAATGCAAATATTAGAAAAAACAATTTAAGTGTTTTCATGGCAGTAGTTTTTAGTGTTAAACAATAGATTTATATTTTTTTCAATTAAACATTTTATCCGAATATTGATATTGTCAAAAAATATCATTAATTAAAATTTTTCCTCAAAGGTAATATAAAAAAAGAGATAAGTCAAGGGAAATCCGAGATTTAACAATTCTTTATAATTTCCCCCTGATGGAAAAAATAAAATTTCTACCCGGAGCACAAATTCCTGAAGAATAGGGACGATATCTGTAATCAAGAATATTTTCAATTCCGGCTCCGATTTGAAGATTTGGAGTCAATTGATAAGAAGCTTTTAAATTTATTGTAAACCATGCAGGTGAGTAAGGATTGCCATTATTATCTATTGCATACATATATGCCTTATCTCTTTCTGAATGTGCAAGGTTTTTATAGGAAATTTCTCCATTATAGTTTGCATAAAACTCAATTTCAGTATTTTTCATTTTATATAAAATCGAAGTGCTTCCAAACAATGGAGAAACATGGCGTAAAGGAATGTTTTCATCGTCTTCCCCGTGTGTGTATGTGAGAAAAGTTTTGAAAATACACTTATTCGTAATATTAGCCATAACTGAAACACTTCCTCCGTAAATATAAGCTTTCCCTGCATTTACAACTGCTTCAACTTTACTCAACTCTCCATCATATATTATTGAATCTTTTCCGTTGATTGTAAAATCACGCCTGACCATCGCATCTATCAGATTGGTATAGAAAAATGTGGTATTGATTTTTACTTTATCCGCGAAATCCTTATTAATACTGAAATCAATGTTGTAAACATATTCCGGTTTTAGATTTTCGTTAGGAACAACTACATTGCCAGGTTCCGAATCAAAAACTTTGGCAACATCATCAAGATTGGGTGCTCTGAAACCCGAGGATAAATTTATATTAAACTGCCAATGGTTTTCTGGTTTGAAAACAAGCCCTAAGCTTCCGGTAATTGCATTATTTTTAATTTCAATTTTATTAAAAGGAAAATCATAGAAACTTGTATCAATGAAAGTGGAATTGAGCGAGGTGTAATTAAACCTTAAGCCCGAAGTAAAAGTGAATTTCTTATTAATATTTGATTTAAAACTACCATAAGCTGCTAAAGAATAATAGTTGTTTTTCCCATCAGGATAGCGGCTTGCAGTTTGTTCTTCAATTCCGGTTATAATGTTTTCCTTAATCCCTGTTGAAACAACTTTATTATAAATTGCTTCAATCCCATAAAATAATGTATTTTTTTCAGATAATTTTTTGTCAAGGTCGAAGTTTAATGAATAAGCTTTAACTTTTTCTGTTCTGCTTCTTAAGGTCTCCGATTTATACTTTCTGTCGATACGGCTTTCTTCCAAATCCTGAAAAGCCATCGTAATTTTAGCTTCATCAAATAGCGAAGAAATGTTACTCAATTTTATATTCAGAGCATTCATCATCCATTTTTGCGGGCCGTAATCCCATTTTGCATATTTTAATTCCCCTTTTGAATATTGAATTAAACGGTCGTATCGTGGAATATCCGAACTGTTTGAGTATTGAAAATTGTAATTTATATCAATATTTTTATTTGGTTTAAATCTTATTTTTTGCATAAGATTTATTTGATTATATCCGGAAAACTTCTGGTTGTTTGGGTTACTGTTTTGTAAAATCGTATCTTGCCCCTTATATTCACCAACATATTCATGCCTCTCGTAAATGTCGTTGTGCATATTACCCATTTTCAAGTCATCGTAATCGGAGAAGGAAACACTTGTGAGAAATCCCCACTTTTTCTTACCGAAATTAAAATCAATATGCCCGCTTTTTTCATTATTTGCAGTTGAATATCTAAGCATTGAATTAGCCGATAGATTTGTTGGATTGTTTCCAAAAGCAAGTTTCACATTTTTAGTATGAAAATCGATTACTCCACCGAGTGCATCGCTACCATAAATAATTGAACCCGGCCCGAAAATAATTTCAGAACTTTGTATAATATTTGGGTCTAATGAAATAACATTTTGCAGATTCCCGCTTCTATAAATTGCATTATTCATTCTCACTCCATCAACAACCAAAAGTATTGAGTTTGCCGCAAATCCTCTAATCATAGGACTTCCGCCTCCAAGCTGACTTTTTTGTATGAAAACTTCGTTGGAAACCCCCAATAAATCTGCCGCAGTTTGAGGATTTTCAAGCACGACATCTTTTGCCGAAATAGAAACTATTTTATTTGGGACTTCGTTTTTGTTTTGTTCCCATTTGCTCGCTGAAACCACAAATTCACTCAAATTGATAAATGATTCACTTAGTTTGATTATGAAGTTGCTCGCTTTCAAAGCATCATAAGTTAAAGTAACATTATTATAAGAAGGATGCTGAAAAGTAAGGATGTCATTCTTATTAAATTCATCAATATTTGCATTTCCGTTTTTATCTGTTAAAGCGGTTTTTGTATTATCTGAATTATAAATGGCAACATTTTCAATTGGTGTTTGATTTTGGAAATCAATTACTCTGATAGTTTGTGAAAAAGAATAATTAACAAACAAACTAATGAAAATGAAAAGAGTAAATTTTTTATACATTAAATTAAATTTTTTAAAATAGCATAATGAAAATATAGATATAATGTTATGAGGTGTAAAAAAATTTCCCTTATTTCCCTAATTCTCTTATCTCCGTTATATCACGTTATAACACTAATTTTTTGTTCTTTTATTAAATTAATAAAGCTCCTCTGCTTTTTTCTGCGAAATAAGCAAAAATCGTGCACTTTTTGATTAAAAATCTTATGTTTGTAAAAAATATTTTTAATGGATAAATTAAAAATTTCAGCCGTTTCTTATTTAAATACAATTCCTTTTGTTTATGGAATTGAGAAATCAGGGTTTTTAAATGATTTCTTGCTTGAGTTGGATGTTCCTTCGGTTTGTGCACAGAAGTTAATTGAAAATAAGGTTGATATAGGCTTGATTCCGGTTGCCATGATACCCCAAATTAATACCTCATATATTATTTCCGATTATTGTATCGGATCCAAGGGTAAGGTTAATACGGTTTTATTAGTTAGCGATAAACCATTAGAAAAAATAAAAAAAATCTATCTTGATTTTGAGTCGAGAACATCAGTTCAGTTGGTTAGGGTTTTGGCTAAAAATTACTGGAAAATTGATGTGGAATGGAAATCATTGAATAAAAATAGCAGTGTTGATTTTTTAAAGCTCGAAGCTGCTGTTATAATTGGTGATAAGTGTTTTGACTTAGCAAAAAAATTTAAATATGTTTACGATCTTTCCTACGAATGGCAAAAATTTTCATCCTTACCATTTGTTTTTGCTTGTTGGGTTGCAAACAAAAAGATAGCTGAAAATGTTAAAAATCAATTTAATAAAGCCATTAAATTCGGTGTTGAAAATATTGCAAAATCTATTGAAAATGTTTCAGCGGAAATAGACCTATATTCTTATCTTACAAAGAATATTAGTTACGGATTTGACAAACAAAAAAAACAGGCAATGGATTTGTTTTTGAAATATTTACTTTAATTCACCAATATTTAATATGCGTTTTGGAATTGAAATAATTGTGTTCATTTGCGGTGCTGTAGTAATGATTTTTGAGATAGTGGGATCAAGAATTTTAGGCCCTTTTCTTGGCACAACAATTTTTGTTTGGACAAGCTTAATAGGAGTTATTCTCGGAAGTTTAAGCTTAGGATATTGGTTAGGAGGATATTTCGCCGATAAAAAACCAAAAATTGAGATTCTTTCAACAATTATTTTTCTTTCAGCCATTTCAATAATTTTTACCACAATAATTCATCGGTATTTTTTAAATCAACTTCCTAATTATAATTTTGATGTTCGTTTGCAAGCTGTAATTGCCTCAGTAATTTTATTTTCACCTGCATCAATTTTTCTCGGAATGGTTTCTCCTTATGCAATTAAACTTAAATTAAAGCATGTTAACTCCACAGGAAAAATAGCCGGAAATCTTTATGCAATTTCAACTGTCGGTAGTATTTGCGGAACTTTTCTGGCAGGATTTTTCCTTATTCCGTTTTTTGGCCATCAAAATATATTATTTTTTTTGTCGGCAATTTTATTGATAATTTCAATAGTATTATTTTTTTTAACCCGATTAAATAATAAAGCGGGTTTTGCAATTTTATTTTTGTTGTTTTTGTTTGTTTTAAAATTTTTAATTCTTAAGCAAAATAATGAAGTTATTGATGTTGATACTAAATATAACCGAGTATTGATTTATAATGCAAGTGATTATAGAACAGGAAAGTCTGCAAAATATATGAGAATAAACAATGAATATAGCGGTGCTATGTTCCTTGATTCTGATGAATTGGTTTTTCAATATTTAAAATATTATGATCTCTCTGAACATTTTAATCCTGATTTTAGACGATCATTATTGATTGGTGGAGCTACCTATTCATATCCAAAACATTATTTGAATAAATTTCCTGAAGCTTCAATTGATGTTGTTGAAATTGATCCTGAACTAACTCAGCTTGCAAGAAAGCATTTCCAACTTTCCGACAATCCACGTATGAAAATAATTCATGAAGATGGCAGGACATTTTTAAATAAGTACACAGAAAAATATGATGTTGTTTTTGTTGATGCTTTCAAATCGCAATACACTTTACCTTACCAATTAACTACAAGGGAAGCAGTGCAAAAAATTTATAATGTTTTAAATAATGATGGCATTGCCATTTTGAATATTATTTCTTCGATTGATGGAATGAAAAGTTTGTTTTTGCAAGCGGAATATCTTACTTACCAAAGTGTTTTTCAGCAAGTATATTTATTTGTAATACAAAATTTGGATGATAAAGAGCAATTGCAAAGTGTTGTACTTGTGGCTTTAAAATCAGAGAAGACTCCTGTATTTAATAGCTCCGACAGCGTTTTAAATGAGTATTTACAGCATTTATTAATAAATGGAATTGAAACCTCAGTCCCTATTCTTACCGATGAATTTGCTCCCGTTGA
>CAZBSL010000014.1:17094-29976 GCA_964494265.1 uncultured Bacteroidales bacterium | reverse complement strand
TGATTTAATATCATAACGGTTCTAATTATTTCCGATGACGAAAAATTTATTTCTTCTGTCGCCGGATTAGAATAAACAATAATTTTTTTATTTTTTGTCATTGAATTTTTTGAGTTTTTTACTAAACTATGCTTGTTATCAATGCTCTGATAAACTTTTTATAAATAAGAATCGAAAACAATATCCTTTTTAAAATCGGTAATCATAGCTTCATTGTTTGACCTTTATCAAATTTAAAAAAAAGCTGCTTTTTCAAGCAGCTTCTAAATTAAAACAACTTTTATGATAAAAACTACTTAAGGGTAAGCTTATGGATTTGAATACCCCTTATAGTTTCAATTCTTATAATATAAACACCTGCATCTAATTTGCTTGTATTTATTTTTGTGGAATTTCCTTCATAGACCCTTTGTCCGACGTAGTTGTAAATTACAACATTATTGATTTTAACTGATGAAGAAATATTTATAATATCTGTAGTCGGATTTGGAAAAATTACGGTATTCTCTAAAAATGCTAAGTTTTTTGTAATTTTAACAAAACTAAACTTGCCATCATTAGCGGGGTAAACATTTGAAACATAAGAATCGTATATGGATTTCATCTCAAAATTAGCGACAGCTTCTTCTCCATTCGACCAAACTTTTAATAAAATAGGTTCGCCGGCAATGTAGCCTTGTCCTTCGTTGAGCACACTAAAAATAGGCATATCATTAGAATACAAATTTCCGGAAGTAATAATTGTTGATCCCAAAATTGTGTTTCCTTTGTAAGCGGCAACTTCATCTCCAATTTCCAAACCATCGATGTACATTGTATAAACCGCTTCAGCCGCATTACCACCATCAAAATTAAGGTGAGAAGGTTTAGTTCTTTGTAAACCACTTAATTTAGTTGCAATCGGATAAACAATTTCACCATCAGCCAACATTTTAACGAGATAGCCCTGTCCGGGAAGTGCATCACCAATTCCGTTTACCCAATTCGGGCCAATTTTTCTAAGCATATTGCCGCTTGAACTCCTGATAAAATCAAGGTCATCGCCAATTATTGTTTCAAAAGCTAATAAAGCATCCATTGAATTTTCCGGGAAATAACTAATAAACTGATATCCTGTTACTACTGCAATTGGAGTTGAAGGATCAACTTTTGTTCCGCTAATAATGAAAGAATCATCGGCAAACATTTTAATGAGGTAACCCTCGTCAACAATCCAATCGCCAATACCGTTTACCCAATTTGGCCCGATTTTGCGAAGCATAGAACCCTGAGAATTTCTAACAAAATCAAGATTATCATTCAATATTGCACCCATTACTACTGTCATATCCGGATCACTTGCCTCAATATATGATGAAATGAATTGATAGCCCTGAGTTAAATTAAATGTTTGATTTGGGTTTGTCCCACCTGTTATTTCAACAATATAGTCTTCAGCCTCGCCGTATGATAAAGGTTCACATGGATCATTACAATCTCCGCCCCAGTTAGTTCTTGCCCTCATAACATGCAAACCGGCAGGAGTACCGCCAGGAATAGTGATAGAAGCATTAAAGATTGAATCAGCAACTGCAAGTATATAATTTTCAAGAACTTTTTCATCTTCATCAAATATAAAGTTATCATTCCAGTCAATCCAAATCGTAACACGGTTATCTGCATAAGCTGTAGCCATGCTAACAATATAGTTTGTTTCAGTTTCTAATACTGCCGGTCCTAAATCGAAATATTGGCTCCAACCAACTCCATTCAAATCAGCACATCCTGAGCCGTAGTTTTCAATTTCGTTTAAGGCAAAATCAATAAAACCATCACCTTCGGCACATCCGCTTGAATATTCGGGAATACAATAAAAATCACCAATACTAACTTCAACAAAATTTGATTTTTGTGCTTCTCCTTCTGTATATAAGGCTCTTACGTAATATTCATATAAGCCATCTTCAAGATTTAAATCATCATAAGTAGTTTCGGTAATATTTGCAATTAGCTCATCATCTCTATAAACATTATATCCAAGTAGAGCATCGGGAGCATCCCATTGCAAATAAACATTATTATCTTCAACAGTAGCTGTTAGGTTTGTAGCCGGAGGGAGAGAAATAAAATCTCTTTCTTTTGTAAAATATACTTCTTTTGTTTCATCTCTTTGAACAAAAGCTACGACCTTACAATTAACAAGGTCGTAGTTGGATACATCTACAATAAATTCAAAAGTATTAGTAGAAGATGTTGAGAAATCAAGGTTATAGCCATCGGCATCAGGGTACATTTCGCGTTCCACAAAATTCAGTTCTTCCATGCCCTGCCACAATTCCGGTATATGTGATTCGGTTAAAGCTACTCTGAGAGTTAAGTCTTCCATTAGCGGATATCCAATATCTTCAACAGTTACTTCAGCTAAAAATTCACTTGGATTACCCGTTGCTTCAAGCGAAACAGAAATATCACACATTCCGGGTTTGTTCATACAGAAATCATAAAAAGCAGTATATTCTTCTTCCTGATAAGAGCCTGAATATGTGCCGTCAAAATACACTGTCGGGTATCCTGTAATTCCATAATAATTTATTCTATCGGTTGATGGGCCATTTTGATACTCGTCGCCGAAATGATACTCAATTACCGATAATTGATATCCGGTTTCTAATAACATATCAATTAAAAGTGCTGAAGCCGGGCAATAACCACACCATGTTCCCGTACCACCTTCTAAAAGAACTTTTTCACGAGGAATCGGGTTAGTAAAAACAATAGCCTGAACACATTCTTCAGGAGATTCGCCTTCGTCGTAAACGGCAGTTACACAATATTGATAAGCTCCATCTTCCATTCCGGGGTCGGAATAGTTTTCTTGGGTTATATAATCAAGCAATTCAGTATCCCGAAAAACATTATAGCCTAAGAGGTCTTTTGAGCTAAGTGGCTCATCTTTGCAGATTTCACCACTATTGCTTTTGCCATACACAGGTTCTATATCTTTGTTATATGAAAAAATCAACTCTATTGGTTCGGTAGCTATTTTTGCATCACCGTCAACAGTTTGTTGTATCCAAACATGAATATTCCATGCACCGTCGTATCCAATTTCATTAAAACTAGTCCATGTGTTTCCACTAAAGCTAAAAATATCTCCGTAACCCGGGTTATTTTCGGCTGAATAATCCCAGCCTGTACAATCGAAAAATCCGGTAGGAAAAACGTGCAAACCTACATATAAAGGTTCCGAAGCATTAATTTGAGCATATTCGTTAAGTTGAATTTGATTCCATGAAAAAGAAGCCGGTTCGTCAAGATGTTGATAAACTACTGGATTAGTAACCCCAGCTGCTTGAGCAACAACTAAAGTAAAATCATGATCCCCCTGCCCTAATGCAATTTCAACATTAGTAATATACCAACCGTCATATTGAGAAATCATTTCGGGATCCCATTTCACACAGGTGTACCAATCGCCTGAGCAAGATAAATAGCCGTCATTATTTCCGCTATCCCATTGCAACCAGTCTCCGCCTGGCGAATTCCATGTTAAAGAAACATCGCTGCCTTCAACCGAAGCAGCAAAATTTTTAACCGGATCCAATTCGTCTGTACCTTGGGTTGTTTTAATTTTTTTAAGGTTTTTCTGATTTAATTGTTGGGAATAACTCCCTGCCGATAGCACAATTGCTATCAATAATAAAAATAATGTTTTAAAGTGTTTCATAATAAATTAATTTTAAGTTTAAAAAATTTCTATCTATTCTATTCATATATATAATAATCAGATTATCTATTTAATAACAGCTTTACTTGAACTAATTTCATTTTCTTTTTCAATTTTCAGGATAGACAAGAATATCATCTGAAAGCATTTTAACTAAATAGCCATCTCCCGGAATTCCGTTTCCTATTCCGTTAACCCAATTTGGGCCGATTTTTCTTAATGTCTGCCCATAAGAATTTCTGATAAAATCTAAGCTCTCATTTATAATTGACGCAAAAGCATCCATAGCATCTATTTGGCTTTCGGGAAGATAACTAACGAATTGAAAGCCTGTATATAAATTGATTTCTGTTGAAGGATCAATGTAGCAACCTTGAATTTCCAATTCATCATCAGCATTCATTTTAAACAAATAGCCTTCTGTTGTAATCCAGTTTCCAATTCCATTAACCCAATTTGGCCCAATTTTTCTTAACATTGATCCATTTGAATTTCTTACAAAACAAAGATCATCATTCAGATTATTTTCCAATACACTCATCATATCAGGGTCATCGGGAATAATATTTGTTGAAACAAATTTGAAACCCTGAGGAAGCTCAACAGTACTGCTTTCAAAGGGTTTTGCAATAGTTGTTTGGAGAACTTCCTTAGTGTCCATGTCTTGTATAAACACTACTATTTCGCAATTCTCGAAGACATAATCGTCGGGAATAGGCATAATTACACTTACGTTTTGAACAGGATTTGATGAAAAATCAACTGAAGTCCCATTTTCATCCGGCTGCATATCACGACACACAAAGTGCAATTTAGGCAACCCAAACCAGATATAAAATATATCGGATTCGGTTAAAACTACCTGCACAGCTAAATTGTTTTCAAGATGTTGATAATTTGAAACCATTTCAACTTCTACATCAACCTTCCATTTTTTATGACTTTGGTATTCAAAGTTAGCGTCAAGCTTAAAATCGGATAAGTTATTTATTTGCTGATTATAACGCCCCAAGTATTGAGTAAACATACTTTGGGTAGGGTGGCCGCCAACCAGAACATTTGTACCGTCAAAATGTGCAGTCGGATAAGCTTGTATATTATAATAGTTTTGGCGGGCATCTGACTTTTCATTTGAAAAATCGTCGTTATTATGATATTCAATAACAGCAACATCATAGCCGGCAGCAACTAATTCGTCGGCCCCTTTAGCAGCTCCTGGACAATTAACACACCATGTTCCTGTGCCTATTTCAAGGAGAACTAATTCTTTTTCTATTTGTGTTTTAAGCTTATCGGCTTCATCGTTTTTTATTACATCATTAATTGATAGTTTACTATTTTGGCCAACTGCATTAAATAGTAATAAACAGGTTATCACTAAAATTAAAATTGTAAATAATATTGTGAAAGTTTTTTTCATAATTTACGTTAAATATTTTTCTTGTACTATTTCTCAATGCAAAAGTAATTGTAGCAGGCTTTTCAACCAAGATAGAAACATAGACATAGCATATACAAAACATATTTATTTAATATGTTTCATTTTAACGTTAATATTTAATATTTTAAAACATTTAGTAATTACTATTACTATATATATTTTAATTTAATTGTAATATGATCATATTTCTTTCTGTTTCGTTGTTGATGCAATGTTTCAAGCTTATTTATTTTGGCAAAACATTACAAGACTCTAAGAAATTATGATTATTTAATCTTGTTTTTTATGGTAGATTTTTTTTGCTTACCAAAAATAATGAGGTTTTGGTTAATGGAATATTATTGGTTTTTCGTATATAATAAGTGCCCGCTCGAAAGCTTCTACTTCTATGTTTTTCTTGGTCAGGAAAGCCAAGCAAGTATCTGTAAACTCATGGCTTTTCGGGCTAAGCAAGTCTTCAAAATAAGGTTTTCCGGCAAAGGAATCTAAAACATTGAGTCTTCTTCCATGGGATAATTTAAAACCTTATCATAAAGCAAGTACTATAAGGCCTTTGGAATTTTGATCTTAGCCTAATCAATAAAAAAACGCAGGCTATCATAAATTATGCATAGCCTGCGCTGAAGAATTATATAAAAAGAGTTTTTATTTAATTGTAAACCTTTTAATAATAATATTGTTGAAGGTGTGAATTTTAACTAAATAAACACCTTGTGACAAGTCTTCCACATCAACACGAACATTGTTTGAATTCTCGACACTCGAACTTATGTTTTGGCCCGAAATGTTAAATATTTCAATTTTGTTTATAATATTCTCCGAAACTATATTTACTGTTTCTTTAGCCGGATTTGGATAAATGTTGATTGTTTTTGATAAATCACTTGCAACAGAAATGTTTTTTGAAAAATTCAAGATGCTATATTTTCCGTCATCGTTCGGGAAAATTTCAGAAGTGTAAGCATCGTCATAAGGATTAAGGAATTCATAATCAAAATCTGCAATTTGCTTAGTTTTGTTATCCAAAACCTTGATAATGATTTTATGTCCGGTAGCATAGCCTTGTCCCTTAATTAATGTACCGAAAACAGGGAGTTCGTTTTCAAAAACGTTTGATGAATTTATTTTCAAGGAACCAACCATAATGTCTCCATCATAAGCTGCAATTTCATCCCCAACATCTAAGCCCTCAATGTACATAGTATAAACAGCTTCAGCAGGATTTCCGTTTTCGAATTTAAAATATTCGCATTTTGAATCTTTATTTTGTATTAATTTTTCACCAACCGGAACATTGTAAATAAGAATATCATCAGCATTCATTTTAATTAAAAAACCTTCGCCGGCATTCACAATTCCGAGACCATTAACCCAGTTAGGCCCGATTTTCCTTAAAGTATTACCGTTAGAATTCCTGATAAAAATGAGATTATCGCTCAAAATGTTTTCAAAAACTTCTAATGCATCGCCGGAAGTTTCGGGAAGATAGCTTACAAACTGAAAACCTGCATAAAGCTCAATTTGAGTAAGAGGATCAATTACTTCGCCTTGAAATATTATTTGTTCTGAAGCATTCATTTTAAATAGATAGCCTTCGGTTGTACTCCAGTCACCAATTCCGTTAACCCAGTTTGGCCCGATTTTTCTTAGGGTTTGTCCGTTCGAGTTTCTAATGAAATCAAGATTATCGTTCAGAATTGGTTCTAAGATAGTAAGCATATCAGGATTTTCGTGAATTATTCGTGTAGAAACAAAACTAAATCCAAATTCAAGTGCCATCTCTTGTTCCTGCTGCCCCGAGCCTAATGTAGCCCAAGCCGATTGTAAAACTTCGGTTGTTTCAAAATTTTGAACCCAAACAATCACAGCTAAATCGTCCCATTCTTCAATATTTGTATTTGAAAGACTTGCAGTAAATTCGGCATTAATTGTTTCACCACTTTGCATCTCGGGCAATGAATATCCGTTTCCATTCGGAATCATTTTCATTTCAACATTATGAAATTCTGTTTGGCCGTTAGTACCAACGTTCCCAACTGTTTTATTTTCAATTACCGTAACATATAAGTTGTGATTTTCGGGATAGGGAAAACTTGGAATAACATCAACATCCACAGTAATTTCTTCTCCATTTAAGTTCCAATTTGCTTGTATTTCAAGAAATGCCGAATCGGCAAGTTTACTATCGAAATCGCTTTGAGAATATGAGGTCGGATAATAATATTCGCCTTCAACGTTCATATGAGGAATTCCTCCAACATCATAAAAGTTTTTTCTGATTCCACCGCCTGTTGGATCATAATAAATATCGCCCGAACCCGGCCAATTCATTTGATAGGCTACAAAAGTAAAATCATCGCTTGAATTATTACCAAATAACTCTTGAAGATGTTCGGCTGCTCCGACACAAGGCCCGCAAGTTGAACTTGTAAACTCTTCATGCAACACGACTCGTTTTCTTTTAGCTTCTTGATTATAAATATACTTCAATTCATTTATAGTATCATTTTCCGGATTTTGGTCTTCATGTCCGTTTGGATTTGCTGCCCATACTTTCAGATAACTTAATCCCTCTTCGGGTATCCATTGAATATCGTGTGTAAAATCTAATGATTCAAATGAAGCTAAATTAGTGCTTACTGACATAGATTTTATTTCACCGCCATTAATTTGATAATAATAATCGAAAGAAGAAATTGTTTCAAGGCCATTATTTGTAATATTTGTAATAACCTCAATAGGTGAATTTTTAACATTGTACAACTCAACAAGTGTTTTATTTACTGCCAAATCGTAATTATTTACATTAATTGATCCGTCGAGGTCGTAACCAATTATTGCACCCGATTGGCTATAAAGACCCATAATTCTTTTTCCGGCCACTAAATCACTATTTAAAAACATTTCTCCTGAACTATTGGTTTCTGGTGTATATGAATAACTGTTTCCAGTATAGGTTTTTGAAGGTAAATGATATTGTCTGATAAGTTTATTGTCAATATCAGCCGCCCACAAATAGGGCCCACCCGGTGTTTCGTTATCATAAATAGCACCTGTAAGATTGTGTTCACCTAATGCTACACCTGAAAAGGCATCAAGAACTTCTCCTTCCCTGTCCACCAACAACATTGTTTTTGTCCATGAGCCAATCCAAAATGCATCGTCATCGGGTGAATAGGTCATAAAATTCATTGAAATAAACTCCCAAACAAGCGAATCGGGAGGCATAAAGAGAATTGAATCAACTAATATCTGTTCGGGATTGTGAAAATTATTTGTAAAATCCCATATATAGATTTTTCTATCATGAAACACATTCGCTAATTGGCCGGTCGTAAAAAAATATTCTCCATCGTAAGTCATGGCAGTAGTTCCATCGTATTTTAAGATTGTACTATCGACATAATTCCCTACTTTGTCAAAACGATACAATGCCGCGGGTGCATAATAGGGATGGTGGCAGGCTACGAAAAAATGATCTCCATCAGTATCACAACCGTATGTAGCCAATCTATCAGTCGGATAATTAAATTCTATAATCAAATCACCTTTACTCTCATTATCACCGGATAATTGGTTTATTCCATAATTCGGAGATATTATTTCATCATTATTTAATTTAATAAATTTAGATTGCTCGCTATTACTTGTAGCTGTGTAAATAACCTGACTTTGCAGATTTGATGCAAATATCACAAACACGAAAATTACAAACTTTTTTAATATCATTTTTTTCATAAAATTAATTTTTAATATTTTCCCAAAGATATGTCCTATTATATTTAAAATTGACAATTTTGTATAGACACAATATAGACATTTTTAATTATATGCAAAGGGTTTAAATACAAAAAACAAAGGCTATCCGTATTAATAGATAGCCTAAGTTTCACTACACTTATAAAAGAATTCTACTTAACAGCAAATCGTTTAACAACAATATCGTTTAAAGTAAAAACCTTCAATAAATATACACCTTGTGTTAATTCTTGTATATTAACACTTATGTTATTTGAGTTTTCAACACTTGAATAAATACTTTGTCCGGAAATAGAATATATTTCAATTTTATCAATAATTTTATCCGAAGTAATATTTATACTTTCTTTTGCGGGGTTTGGATATATATTTAATGTGCTTGAAGCATCATTTCCAAAAGGAATGTTTTTTGTGATATTCAAAACACTATATTCTCCATCTTCTCCCGGATATAAATCAGAAGTATATGCATCACCATAAGGATTCAATAATTCAGATTCGAAACTTACAACCTGGCTTGTTTTATTATCCCAAACCTTAACATTTACTTTATGTCCTGCAACATAGCCTTGTCCGCTATTTATTGTATTAAATAAAGGAAGTTCATTTTTGAATGCATTTAATGAATTAATTTTCAATGATCCAACAAGAACATCTCCATCGTAAGCGGCTATTTCATCGCCGAGTTCAAGGCCTGCAATATATATAGAATAAACAGGATCAGCAGCATTACCACCTTCGAAGATAAAATTATTAGTTTTTATTGAGGATGTAATTATCGACTTTTCACCATTTTCAGGGTAAATCAAAACACCATCGGCAAACATTTTAATTAAATATCCTTCACTGGGGATGCAATTGCCTATTCCATTCACCCAATTCGGGCCAATTTTTCTCAACATTTGTCCACCTGAATTTCTGATAAAGTCTAAGTCATCATTAATTATTGCATCAAAAGCATCAAGTGCATCAATTGCATTTTCAGGAAGATAACTAACAAATTGATAACCTGTATTTAAAATAATCTCGGTTGAAGGATCAATGTAGCTACCAAGAATAGTCAGTTCATCAGCTCCTGTCATTTTAAATAAATAACCTTCTGTTGTAATCCAATCACCAATTCCATTCACCCAGTTAGGGCCAATTTTTCTAAACATAGCTCCAGTAGAATTTCTTGCAAATTCAAGATTATCATTTAGGTTATCACCCAAAACTACCATCATATCCGGATCTTCAGGAATAACTCTTGATGAAACAAATTTATATCCAACAGGAAGTTCAATTTCAACCATAGCCTGTCCACTAAACTCATCATATCCTATTTGATTTGAGTTAACAACCGAACGTTCATTTAAACTTTCATTAAAGTATGAAATAAACCCAACAACATGAACATTTTCAATGGTCATACCGCTTGGCACGGTATAAGTAAATTGGTGAGAATATGTTTCGCCTTGAGAAACAGTAGTTGGTAAATCACCTTGTGTTCCCCATGTTTCACTTACAATGGCTCTTAAAACATGATTATGTTCAAAATCAGGGATAGGATCACCTAATCCGTAATAAGGATGGCCAGCTACATTATTATAATAATTTGCCTGGGGAGCTATCAAACCATTTTCTAAAATATAACAATTATATCTGAAATTACCGGAAGAATTTGCTACTACTGAAGCAATTTCTTCAATGTTTAATGTGCCATCGTCAGCGTTATATGTTACATTAAAATCAACTTCAATAGGAGCATCAAGCCCTAATCTTTCAACTGAACGGGTGTACCATGTACCACCGGGTAAACCAACCGATGGAGAGCCGAAAAATTTATATCTGTCAACCCAGCCGGCAGGATATCCTCCTCCGCCAAAGCTTGAAAGAATTGCGTCAGCGTTAGCAGCTTCAAACTCATCACCGCCATGAATGGCTATTCCAACAACCTGAGTTTTTTCCTGATTAAGTGTTTCAAGTACATAGGCAACTTCTAATTGTGCATTCGGACAATAACCACACCATGTTCCTGTTGCTTCTTCAAGCAAAACAATTCTATTATTGAGCGGCTCGGCTATAACAGTTACATTTGTTATAATAGTATCGTTTGATGTAACCTGATCGGGGCCACCATTAGGATTACTTACCCAAACTTTTACTTCATAATCACCTGCAGTTGAAGGCGACCATAGTGTATTATGTGTTGCTTCCATAGTTGTACCATTAACAAGTGGTGGGTTTATGTTATCAAAATCTTGAACGAAAATTTCACCACCGTTAACCTGATAATTCAATTTGAAACTTGAAATAGGATTGCTTCCGTTATTAGCTACTATGCATGGTATTGGCAATGGCACGTTCTCTAAATTTGTTAAAATTGGTAAATTAACTTCATTTAGACTAATATCATTGAAATAAGGCTGTTGTAGAAATCCATTTGTTGACCTGAATAAATCTCCGCTTCGGCTGGCAATAAACACAAGGTTCTCATTTACCATATAAACAGCTTCAATGTCAACCGTAGGAAGGTGTGTTCCGTACCAGTTTTCTCCACCATCTATTGTTTTATAAATAAAACCATTTTCACCAACTAAAAAACCAACATTCTCAGAAAGAAAATGAGCTCCTCTTAAAGGATCGAAGCCGTCACCCAATTCAACCCAGCTTTGTCCGCCGTCTGTTGTTTTGGCGTTAAATCCTAAGTCGGTAGTGTAATCAGTTCCTCCAATATACCCTACTTTATCCGAGCCAAATGACATTGTGTTCATTCCCATATTTTTAAAATAACCAAATAAAGCAGTAATATTTTTATTTTCGAATGTTAAACCACCATCATGGCTAAATGTAATATCCATAAAATGTTCCATTACCATTTCATTAGCCGAAAGGTAATCCATAGCATTATATTGATTACCACCCGGAGTAATATGATCAACAAAGCCTCCAGGCCCGCTAAGAGTAGTGTAAGCATCTATTGTTGTTGAACCGGTTTTTTGCCCGCAAATTGTTATATGGTCTGAATCCCATATGCCAAGACAAAATAATCGACATAGAGGAGGAACGTCAGGTGTAATCCATTCCCAAGTTTGGCCTGCATCAATAGTTTTCATTAACTTGGCTTGATAGAAATTCACATAAATTTCATCTTCACTTAAAAATCGTACCCAATAGGCCCAGCCACCTGCACCTGATACAGGGCTTTCTTCCCATGTAAATCCAGAATCTTCGGTTTTAAAAACTTTTCCGTTCTGACCACACATATAGCCTAAATTTTCATCATAGAATTGAAGATCGGAAATCCACAATCCGTTTTGATATACTAACTCCCACTCAGCTTGTAGTTCATCGGAAACTGAAATATAATCGGTTTTTGTAATGGTTTCAGGGCCGTTTGGTCCGGTTACAATAAGTGTTACATCATAAAGTCCGGGTGTATCATAAGTTACAATAGGATTTTTTTCACTTGAAGTAGCAGGGTCGCCGCCTTCAAATTCCCATTCCCATGCTGTAGCTATAAATGTACATGTTTCGGTAAACGGAAGTGATAATCCGGTTAAGACAACGGTTTCGTTAGCAATAAAATTAGGAAAGCCTTCGCCAACAGCTATTTGTTTAGTTAGACAATCGTTATCAGGATTTACATCGCCCGGTAATTCGGTACATGCTTCGGCTAAATATACTCCTGCTGTTGCATTCCAAATGGGAAATTCAACAAATACACTTGCAAGTGGCCCTAAATCCGTAACTGTTTCGGTGGCTGAATAATCACCTATAGTAATAGTTACAGGGAAGGATTGTGTGTCGTAAGTAAAGTTTTGAACCTTTACTTTTGGTATATGCTCACCCGGGAATATTTCGGGAGGTATTGAAATTATTGTTACTCCAACATCAAAACCACTAATAATAACACTACTAAATAAGCAATCGTTACTGGTGTTTTCATCACCAACTAATTCCGTGCATACTTCAATATCGTAAGTACCCAATTCAG
>CAZBSL010000014.1:11723-16994 GCA_964494265.1 uncultured Bacteroidales bacterium | reverse complement strand
TTTTCATCACCAACTAATTCCGTGCATACTTCAATATCGTAAGTACCCAATTCAGCCATCCATGGGTCGAAGTCAACAATAGTTTCCTCACCTGAAGCCAAGTCTGTAACATTGATTGTTGAAGCATAAGTGCCAATAATAATATGAACAGGAAACGATTGATTTAAGGCTCCATAGTTTTTAACTGTTGCTTGTGGAATAATTTCACCTGCTCCATAACCTTCTTCCATGTTAATAGATACAACACCTGCATCTTTATCAAGAGGTTCATCAATGACTACTGTATAATCTTCGGTTTCGCCGTAATCCCAAACTTCGCATGGATCAACTGCCGAACCGTTCCAACGAGCTCTTATCCTTAGTCTTTTTTCGCCTTGGGTCCATGTTGAAGGAATATCAATTGTAGTAGTGAAGAATTGACCGGCTGCAGTTATAGGGAAATCTGTTATCAATCTTTCTACTTCATCGAATGTAGTGTCATCATTTTCGTCTATCCATAAACAAACCGATTGATCGCCATAACCTGAGGCGAATGTTACATCGTAAGTCATTCCCGGTAGCAAATTTGTTACCATTGATGTAAAATCGCCATAGCCATCTGGACTACAACCTGAACCCAGATTAGCTATATCTGCGAGTTCAAAATCGGTAAATCCATCACCATAAGTACAATTACAAGGGATAGGTATGCAATACTCATCCTGGCCATTAACAGCAATTATTTTTGGCCCTGTTTGTGTAATTTTTATTACGTCAGGATTATCTTTTCTGAAATTTCTTAGTTCCACATTTCGGTTTTCCTGACTAAAACCGATAATTGAAAATAGAATTACTAATAAAAGCAATAAGTTTGTTTTTTTCATAGAATAATTTTTTTTGTTTGTTTGTAAAATTTTTATTAATTCATTATTGGCAAAAGTATTTTTCAAAACTTTTAATTCCTAATTATTCCCATAGACACAGCATAGACGAAATTGATATATTATATATAGTAAAATATTATTAATGTCACTATTTATTCATTTTCTAAAGAACCTTGGAATTTGTAAATAAAAGAATAAATGTATTGTTCCGATAGTTCTTTTTTCCAACAATCTGATATGACTCTGAAATTGCTTTTTCTTTTTTATTATTTAAATACTGTAATATATTAGAATTATCAGCCAAACAGTTTCGTTTTTGGTGGAAGAGCAATAATACAATCGAAAAACAGGAGTTAAGAACAATTTGTTCACCTAAACAATAAGCAAATAAGTAATCAGATGAATAAAGTATAATAGATAATGAAAATCCTTTTAAGGGATTTTTGAAATTTTGGATTTCAGTTTCTCTCCATAGAAAAGCACAAAACCATTAAACTATTCTTCCCCGTGCTTTTTATTTCTATTAATAATTATACTACGAGGATTATTTTGTTTTAAAAATCCATTCATTTGAAATATATTTGAAAACTGGAAAGGCTCTTGTGGAATATGGCTACATGAATATAAGGGATCGTTGGGATTTTCACATTCATGATCTCTGTTAGCCGACCATATTGAAAGCCGTCCGATTTTATTTTCAACAGCAAAATTCAATACATCATAAGCATCGTCGAGATAAAAAATCTCGCCGGGAACATCATTCTCTCCAATCATAGGAGTTATTCCAACCATCGCCCAAATGCAAGAATCAGGTTTTGGAATACCTGCATTTTGATAAATATTTTTTAGTTGGGAAAACAAATTTTCACCTGCTGAAATAGCCGCATCTCCCATATCTATTCCTGATGGGCCGTAATCCATAGCCATAATATTCACAATTGATAAATCAACACCGTGATCAACTGCACTTTGAACTACTGCAATACCATCAGGGGTAAGCCCATAAGGCATAACTGGCAAAGTGAGCGAAACATTAAGATCGGGATATTCAGTTTGAAGTAATTTTATCGCCTGCGATCTTCGTTCAATCGACTCGGGGTGAGCAACCATCATTCCTTCTATATCGAAATCAATCCCAGTAAAATCATAAGCATCAACAACTGTTTTAATTGCATTTTTTAATTCTTCGGGCGATTCGGCTGCATAAGCTAATTCAATTCCATTAGCACCTCCAAAAGAAACAATTACATCTCCACTTTCGGCTCTTAAAGCAGCAATCTTATCCTGAAAATGGGTCATATCGTAAGTCGGGAAACCGCCCCAGCATGGATTAGCTCCGGGTTCGGATTGATTGTCAACAATAAAAGCGAGAGTATAAAATTTAATTCCGGTTTCTTCAACATTTTCAATATCGAATGCAGGCCAGAGGCAAACATCGCAATAAGGAAGATATTCATAACCTGAATAAGGGCCCGGATTAGTATTGAATAATATATTTATATCATCTGAATTACTTCCGCAAGGATTTGAAACTGTCCAATCAAGAACATATCCGTTTCCTTCGATACCTGTAAAAATACTGTTTGGGTTTTCCGGCTCAACTATTGTTCCTCCAATGCCTGAAACTATACTCCAAATACCTTCTCCGATCTCAGGTTCAATTGATTCGAGGTTTGTAGTATTTGTTCCGATAAGAAATTGATCAGGGCCTGCATCTGCAATCGAAGGCATAGGGCTGCAATCGCCGCATAAGGAAAGCCATGTTATTCCTGTATAATAATTAATGCAGTCGCTTGTAATATTAAAAACTACATCGCCGATATTTGCTGATAAAGTATCAATTTGCGATTGAGAATATGGTGGCAATCCCCGCAAGCCTGACTTTTCGGCATAAAGTGCATAAGGAACACTAAGAAGTTGGCTTGCACCCATAAAAATAAAATTTCCACTAAGGTCAATATCAATCTCAACACTAATAAAATAAACACCCGTACTCCAATCAATTGAGCTAAAATCACCCGAAACCATCACACCTTCACCAATATTCAGATTTACCAAACCGAATTGATTTGTAATACATTGCTGAGTTTCCGTGTAAACACTTTCACCCGAAATATTATTTTTTAATATACTGAATTTTAATTCTATTTCCTGATTTGAAATTACTTGTCCCAAATTATTTCTTACAACAGTTTGGTATTTAATTGCATTTGGTGATTGAGCATTTGCATTTACTATTAATGCAAATAATATGAAAATTATAAATGTTCGTTTCATTTTTGTTTTGTTTAATTTTTTTTAAAAATAATAATTATTTAAAGATAGTGAAAATTCTTTTTTTGTTTTTTTTCAAAGAATAGTAATATATACCGCCCGACACAATATTACAATTATTATAAAATGCACCTATGTTTGATTGATGCATTTATAAGGCTAAATAATATTTGCTAATTTAATTTACTACCTTTACCTAAATTTTATTTAAAATTATTTTCATGAAAAAAGCATTCTTTCTAACATACTTTTCCTTACTTTTTTTAATCGCTTTTAGTCAATCGAATCAATCTGAAGCTATTTCTTCTTCTGGCGATTATTTTGAACAAAACGGTATCTCACTTTCCTGGACATTAGGCGAGACAATAACTGAAACTTTTCCGAATAATAACATTATCCTAACTCAGGGATTTCAACAAACAAATTGTTCACAGACCAATATCCGGGAATATTTATTTTCACAGGGATATCAGTTTGTTTCCACTCAAATAATTCCCGAAAATCCTGATATGCTTGATGTTTTGGAAAACATTTTAAATGAAAACCTTGACTTTGTAAGAAACTCATCAGGAAATATGTTACGTAAAATCGGGCCTGTTTGGGTAAACGGAATAGGCGATTGGATTACTACAGAAGGATATTTATTTAAAATGAATGACGCTGACATTTTAATTATTTCAGGCCAAACTATTGACCCGCAAACTCCGATTAATTTATTGACCGGTTATCAAATTATAAGTTTTCTGCCAGATTCACAACAAAATACTTCAGATGTTTTTGAAAATATTTTAGAAAATCTTGATTTTGTCAGAAACACAAGCGGGAATATGTTTAGAAAAATCGGGCCTGTTTGGGTTAATGGGATTGGAAATATGGAACCCGGACAAGGCTATCTCGTTAAAATGAATGCCAGCGATATTTTAATTTATCCAAATGAAGTAGAAAAATTATTCGCTACTCAAAAACCTAAACCTGAACATTTTCAAATTTCAGATGGAAATCCTTATGATCCAGTTTGGACAATATATTTTGAAAAAGGAAATCTGGAAAGAGGTGATGAAATTGCAATTTTCGATAATAAAAAACTTGTAGGTGCCGTATCTGTAAATTCTAAGAATGTTTTTGAAAATGAAATACCTGTTTTTGGCAATCTTTTTAAAGTCGGTAATAAACCGATAATAAAAATTTGGGATAAAAGCGAAAATAAAGAATTGTGTGTAAATGAATACAATTTTACCAATACTATAGAAGGTGCTTACACGCAAAGAATTTTTCCCGCCAAAGACGGAGAATTCAGTTTGATGAAATTATCAATAAACGAAATACCCAATGAAAATCCCGAACTCCAATTTTTTACAATTTACCCAAACCCGACAAAAGGAAAAATTACCATCGGAAACCTGATACCCTCGGGTCAGGTTTGTAATATTAAAATAACCGACATAACAAGTAATATTGTTTTTAAATCATCATTCATTAATTCTCAACCATCATTTGAAGTTAATCTTTCACAGCTCAAAAAGGGAGTTTATTTTATAAGTTTGATTGAGAATAATTGCACCCAGGTTAAGAAAATAATTATCCGGTAATTGAGAAAAAATTCCAATATCACTTTTTAATTATTGATTATGTATTTTGTACATACACCATATTTAATACGAAAATTTTATAATAAAAAACTGATTTGGAATATCCCAACTAAAGAAAAAAAAATATTCCTGACTTTTGATGATGGCCCTGTTCCGGGCTTTACGAGCGAAATTCTTAAAATATTAAATCATTTCAATGCAAAAGCAACTTTTTTTTGTGTCGGAGAAAATGTAAAAAATCACAAAAAAGAATTTGAGGAGATTTTAAAGTATGAAAACCTCGTTGGTAACCACACCTTTAATCATTTAAACGGACGAAAAACACGAATTGAAGATTATATTTCAAATATTTCAAAATCAAATGATTTGTTTGAAACAAAACTTTTCAGGCCGCCTTACGGACGGATAACTTCAAAACAAATTAATGAAGTCTCTAAAAATTTTAAAATTATAATGTGGTCGGTTCTTACCGGCGATTTCGATAAAAATGTTTCTAAAGAAAAATGCCTGAAAAATGCGATTAAATATACACGAAAAGGCTCAAT
>CAZBSL010000014.1:0-11623 GCA_964494265.1 uncultured Bacteroidales bacterium | reverse complement strand
TACTAAATAATGATTAAAAACAAAGCAGTAAACATAAAAATCATTTCTCATTTAATTGTTTATATTTCTGTAATTGTTTTTTTTTCTAATTGTGCTCATATTTCATCCCCGACCGGTGGCCCAAAAGATCCTAATCCTCCTGAAGTTGTTTCTTATCAGCCTGAAAACTATTCAACAAATTTTATTCCCCAAAAAATTTCTGTTGAATTTAATGAGTTTATCACTCTTAAGGATGTTAATAATCAGGTAATAATATCGCCCCCCGTAGAAGAAAAACCCGATTTTAAGATTCGCGGGAAATCTTTAGTTTTCAATCTTAACGAAGAATTATTAGAAAACACAACTTACACAATATTTTTCGGTGATGCCATTCGCGACAATCACGAGGGGAATATCTTGAACAACTTTGAGTATGTTTTTTCCACCGGAAATACTCTCGATTCGCTGTCAATTGCCGGTGAAGTGCTTAATTCGTTCACATTGCAGCCCGAAGAAGGCGTTTATGTTATGCTTTATGAAGATGTTTCCGATTCAATCCCGCTCAAGGAAAGGCCTATGTTTTTATCAAAAACCGATAAAAACGGAAAGTTTTTTATAAATAATTTGAAAAATAAGAAATTTAAAATATTTGCTCTGCGAGATAATAACAATAATTATATTTATGATCTACCGAACGAACAAATTGCATTTTCCGACACTTTAATCTCTCCTGAATATATTGAAATTATCAAACCGGACACAATAAATACTGATAGTCTCGCTTCTGATAATATACAGCCCGACAGCATTTTTACGGATACTATTATTCAACATTATGCTCATCTTTTTTTATTCGAAGAAATTGATTCCACTCAAAAGGTTGAGAATGCAACTTTGGTAAAAAAAGGAGAAATTGAGTTTGCTTTCAGGTTTCCGACAATAAATGCAGAAATAAGGCCTTTAAATCACGATTTTGATAAAAATTGGAAAATTGAAGAATTATCCCGCAAAAAAGACACACTTAGAATTTGGCTTAATAATGTCGATGTTGATACAATTTTTTTTGAAGTAAGTGATGATGGCCAAGTTATCGACACTAACAGAATAGTTTTGAGAAAGAAAGAAAGAGAAAGAGAAAGAAGAAAGAAAGAGAAAGAAGAAACCGAAAGAATAATTATCACATCAAACGTTCAAAACAGTTTTTTGGAATTAAATCAGCCTTGCAAACTTTCGTTTCCTTATCCTCTAAAAAAATACAATTTTAATGAGATAATAATCCAAGAAGACTCTCTCCCTATAAGGGCGGAATTCATTTTTAAGGATTCCGTAAAACGGAAAGTTTTTGTAGATTTTGATTGGAAGGAAGAATCGAAGTATTCAATTTTAATTCCCGATTCAATTTTCTTGGATATTCAAAATCTTAGTAATGACACCACAATTTTTGAATTAAAAACAAGGAAAATGTCTGATTACGGAACTTTACTTATGGAGATAAAAATTTCCGATTCATGCAGCCAATTTATTATCCAATTACTTGATGATAAAGAAAATCTATTAAGTGAGAAAATTATATCGAAAAGTGAATTATTGAAATTTGAATACCTAAAACCTCAAAGTTACAAGATTAAAGCAATAAAAGATTCAAATAGAAATTCCAGATGGGATAATGGTGATTATTTGAAGAAAATTCAACCCGAAAACGTATATTATTTTCCGAAAAGCATACAAATTCGTGCTAACTGGGATATTGAAGAAGAATGGGCACTATGATTGAAAAATAAATTTCAGGCGAGGATTAAACTTTCTAATTATTTTATTTATAGACAAAACAAATTCAGAACCAATACATATGATACTGGTTCTGAATAGTGTATAATTTTCTTTTCCAAAAACAAATGAAAACTATATTTCGTCACATCTATTAATGCACTCAATAATTTCAGCGAGAATTTCGGCTTGAAGGAAATAGAAAATCATTTTTCCGTCTCTTTTCGAACCAAGAACTCCTTTGCTTTTTAGAATGTTAAGATGATGAGAGGCTGTAGCTTGTTCGATTTTTAACTTAGTATAAATCTCAGTTACATTCATTTTGTCTCTCACAGTTAATAAATCAATAATTGCAATCCTCATTGGATGTGAAATTGCACGTAATTTACTCGCAGCTCTTTCTAATTGTGCTACATCAATTTTAATTTCAGCCATAACTATAGGTTTTATAAATTTGTGCAAACATACAACAAAATAATATAAAAAGCAAATTTATATATTTTTTTTAGAGAAAAATAAGGAAGTAAATTCAAATTTATTTCCATTGAATAAACCTAAGTCACTTAGTTTTATCTCCGGTATTACTAAAAGTGCCATAAAAGCAAGTGTCATATATGAGGCATTTAACTGTGTACCAAGTGTTTTTGTAAGCATATCTAATTCCTCATATTTTTTTGCAACAATATATCCATCTTCAGCAGACATTAATCCTGCAATTGGAAGAGGTAAAACTTTTTTTATTTTTTTTTCGGAAAAACTTATTCCGCCTTTTTTTTCAACCAATAAATTAATTGCATCAACAATGTCGGAATCATTCACTCCAACAGCTACAATATTATGACTATCATGTGCTACCGATGATGCTATTGCTCCACTTTTGAATCCAAAATTATTAATAAAAGCGATGGAAGGTTTAGCAGGTTTATATCGATTATAAACCACAATTTTTAGAATATCGTTTTCGATATCACTTATAACATTGTCTTTTTCTATTTTGGCTTCCCTTGTTATATTTTTTGTAATCAATTGCCCGTCTAAGGCTTGAATCACCCTGATTTTTCCTTTCTGTGGAGCAATTTTAATGTCTTCTATTTGAATTTTGGTTGCCGAAAAATTATTTATTTCTTTTTCTGTCTGACTTTCAATAAAAGATGTGTTTTCATCAGCAACTTTAATTCCATCAATATAAGTTGCTTTAATGTTGAAGTTTTCGAGATCATCAACAATAATAAAATCGGCATTATCGCCTTTTTGCAACAATCCGATATCCATATTATAATGTATTACCGGATTTAAGGATGCCGCTCTTAATACATCAAATTTATCATAACCTTTTTTAAAGGCTCGCTTTACAAATTCATTAATATGTCCTTTAACCAAATCGTTAGGATGTCTGTCGTCGGAGCAAAACATTACTTTGTCAGGATAATCTTTAATTAAATCAATTAATGCCTCGAAATTCTTTGCAGCACTTCCTTCTCGAATTAAAATTTTCATCCCGTCTTTAACTTTACCTAAGGCTTCATCCATAGTAAAGCATTCATGATCAGTAGAAATTCCTGCGGCAATATATTTCTTTGCATCCTCACCTTTCAAACCGGGAGCATGTCCATCAATAGGTTTATTATATTTCTTCGCAATTGCAATTTTTTCCATTACTTCTTTATCGCCATTCAAAACACCCGGAAAATTCATCATTTCCGATAAATAATGCATGTCGTCCATTTGAAGTAATTCATCCATTTCTTTGGGGCCCAAATTTGCTCCTGAAGTTTCAAATTGTGTGGCTGGTACGCAAGATGAGGCTCCGAAATAAAATTTAAAAGGTACTTTCTTACCATTATTAATCATAAAGCTGATGCCTTTCATACCCAAAACGTTTGCAATTTCGTGAGGATCGGAAACACTTGCAATTGTTCCGTGTCTTACGGCAAGGCGTGCAAATTCGGATGGGATCAACATTGAACTTTCAATGTGTATATGTGAGTCAATCAAACCTGGCAAAATGTATTGATCATTTTCAACTTCTTCCCTTATTACATCAGTAATTTTTCCATTCTCTATGATTATTGTCCCTTGAAATATTTCACGATTTACAATATCGACAATATTTCCTGAAACCGTATATGAGTTGTTTTTCATAATTTTCTTTATTTAAAGTAATCTTTTACTTTATTAAACTATATACAAAAATAAATATTTTATCATATATTAATATTTTTCTGCCAAAGGAAATTAGATAATGAAATTTATAATCCTTCATTAGAATACACGCCATTAATTTTGAAATTTTATTAATGTATTTCTATTCCGAAACTTTCTCATTCAACGACTTAAATCCGTTTCCGAGAATTTCGTTTGCATTAACCACGGTTAAAAATGCCTTTGGGTCAATTTGGTTTATGTATCCTTGTAAAATTGCAAGTTCACGTCGATTTAAAACCGTGAAAATAATTGTTTTGTCGGAATTATTATACATGCCATTCCCTTTAATGTAAGTTCCACCTCTGTTCAAATCATTAATAATTTTATCCTTTATTTGTTGATATTTATCAGAAACTATAAATATAGTTTTATCATAATTAATTCCTTGTAAAACAACATCAATCACTTTTCCAGTTACAAAAATTACAATTAATGAATAAAGAGGTACTTTCCAATCACCAAAAACAAATAACCCTATTAATACGATTGAAGAATCCACAGCTATCATCAATTGACCAAGCGGAAGTTTTGTGTATTTCCCAATTATCATTGCCACAATATCACTTCCACCTGAAGTTGCTTTTGCCTTAAAAATCAGGCCAAGTCCAAAACCAAGCAAAACACCGCCAAAAACAGATGATAAAAGAGCATCATTCTCAACAAGTGGTTGTTCACCCCACAACATTGTTAATCCATCAACAAAAAATGCAGTTAAAACAAAACCAACAACTGTTTTAATTCCAAATCGAGGGCCGAGGATTTTTATGCCGAGAAAAGTTAAAGGAATATCAAAACAAAGAGCCGTTAAACCCACCGGAAAACCAAAAGTATAATGCAATACAATTGCAATTCCATAAACTCCACCGGGAACAATTTTATAGGGGGTAATGAAGAAAACAAATCCAGATGCTAAAATCAATGATCCAACAACTATTAAACTATAGGCTAGAAACCATTTCTTTGAAAAAAGCTTTTCTCTTACTATAAAACTCATAATTTTAAGAATTTACATATATTTATCTTGATAAAAAATCGTGCGAAAGTAAGACTTTTTATTATTCCCAAACAATAATTTGATTTTTTTTGATAAAAAAATAATTATTTTCTGAAATAGTCGTTATAAGTGAATAATAATCATTTATTTTAGTAGCTTTGTTTAAAATTATAAAGGACAAAAGAATGAATTTTTTATTAAAAATTAAATAAAGCCCTGGAAAATTTTCAGGATCCGGATATGAAAGATAAAAGCTTTTAAAATATTAGAATTACAGATTTAAAATGTTAATATAAAATATAAATTTTTTTAGACTTTTTTATTTTGCAAAAAGTTTTTTGTGTTTTTAGGTGTATTTTTTACTTTTGCAGATATTAAATTACTATTTTATGGTGAAAAAAATTTCATTTCTCATAGCCTTATTTGCAGCCTCACTTTTTAGTTTCGGTCAGCAAAAATATCAGTTTACTCAATATATGTTTGATAAGATGGCCTTTAATCCGGGATATGCAGGAACCAAAAATGCAATTTGTGTTTCCGGACTTTTGCGACAACAATGGGTTGGATTTAGAGATACCGAAGGAAACAAGGTTGCACCAGAGACATTTAACATTGCAGCAAGTTCTCCTCTGAAATTTTTACACGGTGGAATAGGTTTGGCATTAACGAGCGATAAAATTGGTTTTTTTAATGATGTTGAGCTTGCCTTGGCATATTCATATCATTATGATTTAGGAGGTGGAACCCTTGGCATGGGCGTTCAATTAAATTTCCTTAGTAAAAGTCTTGATTGGAGTAAATTAAAACCTATTCAAGAAAGCGACCCCTTACTAACCGACAAAAGTGAAGAAAAAGAAATGCTAATTGATTTTGGCTTTGGAGCTTATTACCATGTTCCCGGTAAATATTATATTGGTTTGGCAAGTGTCCCTATCACTCAGCCATCTGCAGCAGGAACAGCATTTAAAGTTAAACGTAGTTTCAATTTAATGGCAGGTTACGAATACACAATTCCATCACATCCTCAATTCGAAATTAATCCTTCAATAATGATTCAATCAGAAGGTGGTATAATGCAATACAATATAAGCGCCTTATTGTTATACAATAAAAAGTTTTGGGGAGGCGTTAATTATAGGCTTGAAGATGCAATCGGAATTATCTTAGGGATGACATATAAAAACTTTAAAATAGGATACTCTTACGATGTAGTAACTTCTGCTATCAAACAAGGTGGTGGTGGGGGTACGCATGAAATTATGTTCGGGTACTGTTTTAGCCTTGAGTTTGATAAAGGTGTCAGAAAATATAAAAACACAAGATTTTTATAATTTGATAGAATAAAACAACTTAAAAATAGAATAATTAATAATAAAGAATCATATATTTCGTTTTTTGACTAAATCTGAGAAAAAATAATATGAAAAAAACGCTTTTTTATTTACTGATAATAGTAATACTGAGTGGTTGTGGCAATTCAGGAAATGGAGAACTCGTTGGTGTTAATAAAAATTCAAAACCTTTTTATCAACCTGATCCCTATGGAATGGCTTACATTCCTATGGGCAGTTATACTATGGGTGGAGGAGATGAAGATATTTTATATGGACAAGCTCACGAACCTAAAACAATTTCGGTGTCACCTTTCTATATGGATGAAACAGAAATCACAAATGACGAGTATCGCGAATTTGTTTATTGGGTAAGGGATTCAATTGCAAGAACCCTTTTGGGCGAAGCTCTTGAAGAAGATTATTTAATTCTCGAAAACGATAAAACAGGTGAAATTTATGACCCTCCTTTTTTGAACTGGAAAACAGATATTGACTGGAATGGAGAAGAAGAAAGAGAAGTTCTCGAAGAAATGTTCCTGCCTGAACATGAAAGATATTTCAGGAAAAAACAAATTGATACAAGAAAGTTGTTTTATGAATATTGGTGGGTTGATCTTCATGCTGCCGCAAGTCGTTCAAATAGATATAACTACGATAAGGACGAAGATGGAAATATGACTGGAAACGGTCAATATGGCAATAATATTGCTGACAGATCAGCTTTCGTAAAAAGAGAAATAATAAATGTTTTTCCCGATACTTTAGCTTGGATTCACGATTACACTTATTCATTTAATGATCCAATTACTAAGACATATTTTTGGCATCCGGCCTATAATCATTATCCCGTTGTTGGGGTTACGTGGAAGCAGGCTAAAGCATTTTGTATTTGGCGTACGCAAAAAATTAATAATTATCTGAGTGGGAGAAAAGGTGTATCGAGTGTCAGCGAATTCAGGCTTCCAACCGAAGCAGAATGGGAATGGGCCGCAAGGGGTGGTTTTGAACTTAATGCTTTTCCTTGGGGAGGCCCTTACGGAAGAAATCATGAGGGATGTTTTCTTGCAAACTATAAACCTTTAAGAGGAAATTATATTGATGATGGTGGACTTACAACAGTAATTGTTGCTCACTACCCTGCAAATGAGTGGGGTTTGTATGATATGTCAGGAAATGTTTCTGAATGGACAAGTAGTGCTTTTAACGAATCATCATATAATTTTACATGGGATTTAAATCCTAATTACACATATAATGCAAAGGAAGACGATGCCCCGGTTATGAAACGAAAAGTTATTAGAGGTGGTTCATGGAAAGATATAGGATATTATCTTCAGGTTTCTACAAGGCAATACGAATATCAAGATTCGGCAAAATGCTATATCGGATTCAGATGTATTCAACCATTCCTTGGCAGACAAAAGGGAGATAATCCTTCAAAAGCTTCACGAATTTATCATTAATAACATCAAATAATATTTTAATAAAATTATGGCAATTACCAATTTTGTAAGAGGTAGGTTTTTTAAACAATTTATGGCGAAGTTGTATGGATGGGGTGCATCCATAGTGATTTTAGGAGCCTTGTTTAAAATAAATCATTACAATTATGCTGATATAATGTTGATTGTGGGTTTAGGTGTTGAATCTCTTATTTTCTTTTTCTCAGCATTTGAACCTCCACACGTAGAACCTGATTGGAGTTTAGTTTATCCTGAACTTGCCGGATTATACCACGGCCATTCAGTTGCCGATCAACAATTATTTAGCATGAAGGATGGGCCATCAAATGAGTTGGATGGTTTACTTGCCAAAGCCAATATCGACCCGGAAGTAATTGACAAACTGGGAATCGGCCTTAAAAATCTTAGTGATAATACTTCAAAGTTATCCGATATTTCAAATGCCTCAATTGCAACTAATGAATATGTTAAAAATATTAAAGGTGCAACTGTGTCGGCAGGGAAATTAACTGATTCTTATAAAGTTGCTTCAGAGGTTTTAGATAATGATATTAAAGTTACAGAAGACCATGTTATCAATATGAGAAACGTATCAGCTTCTGCTTCTAATTTATCCGATACTTATAAACAGGCAAATGATTCAATAAAAACTGATCTAAGTTCTAAGTCTGAATTAGAAGTAAATTTGAAAAATGTTTCAGAATCAGCAAAATTATTAGCAGAAAAATACAATAACTCTGCTGAAATCTTATCCAATTCAGCCGAAACTTTCAACACCTCAAAGAAAGAAGAAAATTTATATATCGAGCAATTAAAGAAAATATCCGGTAATATTGCTGCCTTAAACTCAGCTTATGAATCTCAATTAAATGGTACTAATAAGCAAATTGAATCTAATTCAAAAATACAAAATTCTCTCGGCGATTATCTTTCCAATCTAAACGAATCAATAAAACATAGTGTAAAATATCAAGAAAATCTTGCTGCCCTAAATTTAGTATATGAAAAACAATTAGATGGAACAAACAAACAAGTTGAATCTACTGTTAATGTTCAGGGGAAACTTAACCAATTCTTTGTTAATCTTAACGAATCTATCGAAAAGACCAATAACTACAAAGAAGAAATGGATTCCTTAACAAATAAAATTTCATCACTAAATAATGTTTATGGTAATATGCTTTCGGCCATGAACGTAAAATCAAAAAAATAGCATCCTTATTAATATCAAAAAGGAAAAATTAACAGGAAACTATGGCAGGATATAAAGAAACCCCTCGACAAAAGATGATTGCAATGATGTATTTGGTCTTGACTGCATTATTGGCTCTCAATGTATCGAAGGATATGATTAATGCATTTCTTGTTGTGAACGAAAGTATTGAAACCACTAATGAAAAATTTTCGGGAAAAATTGATCAAATTTACGCGAGATTTCACAGAGACTATAAATTAAACCAAACCAAAGTTGAACCATTTTGGCTAAATGCTTTAGAGGCAAGAAAACTTTCAAAAGAAATGATACAATATCTTGAAAATATTGAATTTGAAGTTGTGTCTCTTTCCGAAAGAACCGATTCATTAGAAACTTTGAGAGATTTCTACGATACGGTAGTAAAGCATGACCCGAATAATCCGAGTAAGATGATAAATGTTGTTAGCTTAAATTTATCGAAAGTAGAAACAAGAGATAGTTATGATATACCTACGAACTACTTTATCGGACAATCGGAGGATGGATCGAAAGGAGAAGGAATTATTTTAAGAAGAAAGATAGAAGAATATCGTGAAGAAATGATTCAGTTGATTGATCAAAAAAACAGAAGCAAACTCAATATTGGCCTTGAAACCGATGGTGAATATTATAGTGCAGATCATCACCCGCAAAACTGGCAAATGCATAATTTTTATCGGACAATACTTGCTGCCGATATAACCATTTTAAATAAAATAATTGCCGAAATTAAAAATGCCGAATTCGACGTAGTTTCATTATTACACAGTTCTGTAAGTGCCGAGGACTTTAAAGTTACCGACTTAGTTGCAAAAGTCATCCCAAAAAGCAACTACATCCTTTTAGGTGAAAATTATCAGGCTGAAATATTCGTTGCAGCTTACGATTCTACTCAAGATCTTCACGCCTATTATATTCTTAATGCAGACAAAATTAATGCTCAAAATGAAAAAAATGCTATTCCTATTTCCGGTCAAAATGGAATTGCAAACCTGATTTTACCGGCAAATTCTGTTGGCCAAAAAAGGTATGCAGGAGTTGTTAATGTGCTTACTCCTCAGGGAGATACTAATAAATATTATTTTAATGAAGAATTTACGGTAGCACCTCCATCTGCAACAGTTTCTCCAACTGCGATGAATGTTTTTTATATAGGTTTGGAAAATCCGGTCAGAATATCAGTCCCCGGAATTTCTGACAATAAAGTCCGAGTTATGATGGATAATGGAGATATTGAACCTCAGGGTAATGGTGAGTATATTGTTAAAGTAACAGATCAGGGACGTTCCACAATTAAGGTTATGGCAGAGATGGATGGGAAAATAAAACTAATGGATGAATTTGAATTCAGAAATAAATTGGTTCCACCTCCTTTTGCTTTAGTTGCAGGTAAAGAAAAACTTGGTTCCGGTAGGATTAACAAAAGTGAGATAGAAGCCTATCCTTATGTTTTGGCAAGATTAGAAGATTTTGTATTTGAAGGAGTTCAATACACAATCACTTCTTTCAGATTTTCGGCTGATGTAAGTGGTTTGCTACAAGAAGCAAAAATAGATGGCAACAAACTGAACGAAAAAGCACTTAGGATTATAAAAAACGCAAGAAAAAACACAAGAATATTTTTTGATAATATCGAAGCAAAAGGGCCTGATAACAGGATTGTTAATTTGCCCGATATTATCTTAACTTTAAATTAATTTGAAAAACGAGATATTATGAAAAACTCGAAGCTGTTGATAATATTAAGCATATGTTTTTTATTGTTCGCAAATAACAATATTTTTTCACAAGTGATTGGAAGTACTCCGAGAAATCAGGTATATGATAAAATTCATATTTCGGAACGAACGCCTATTCCATATCCGCCGGTAAGGGAAGCAGATGTGGTTTGGTCAAAACGAATTTGGTGTATGCTCGACTTGCGTCAAAAAATGAATCTTCCACTTTATTTTCCTCTACAACCAATTGCTGGGAAAGTGAGCCTTTCTCAACTAATTTGGGATTCGGTCATTAGTGGCGATTTAACTGCTTATGAAGATGAAGATTTCACTATTCCGATGACTGTTAGTGAGGTAATTGCAAATAATACAGATACAATTACAAGAAATGTTCCAAGTATTGTTGATCCTGAAATTGATTCAACAATTTACATTTATGAGCAGTTTAGAGCTTCGAATGTTAAGAAAATTTATTTAAAAGAGGACTGGTTTTTTGATAAGCAACGTTCGGAATTAGATCAACGAACCATTGGAATTAGTTTGATTAAAGATGAATTTACAACTGAAGGTGAAAGAAAAGGGGCAAAATCTATCTTTTGGATATATTTCCCTGAAGCAAGGCCTGTTTTTGCTAATCATGACGTCTTTAACATAAATAATGATGCCAAAAAAATGTCGTATGATGATCTTTTTTGGAAAAGGTATTTTTCAAGTACTGTGCTGAAAGAAGAAAATGTTTACGACAGATGGATTAACGAATACGCCGTTGGGCTCGATGCTTTGCTTGAGGCTGAAAGAGTTAAAAATGATCTGTTTAAATTTGAACATGATCTTTGGGAATATTAATTATTATCAATTTTATAAAATATATTTTAAAAAGCTACTCAGTTCAGGGTGGCTTTTTTTTATGCCTTTTTGTTGTAATTTGA
>CAZBSL010000013.1:21475-31407 GCA_964494265.1 uncultured Bacteroidales bacterium | reverse complement strand
TCATCCAATTCAAAAAAAAGTATAATGTTTTTTGATATTTTCTTTAATATCTTTTCAAGGAATATGAAAATAGAATTATTAGCATTTTCAGTTTCATTTATACTTTCTTGATTCATTAACCATATAAACGTTCTTTCTTTTAATAATGAATCATTTTTATAAGGAAAGCTTTCTATTTCTATGTCAGCATTTTGTTCTTCGAAAAACCTTATACAAAAATTCTCAAATTTAAGTGCAAACAATTCGCTTATTCTTATTAAACCAATGAATAAATTTCTTATCAGTAATTTCGTTTTGTTTTGGAATATAGAAAGCAATATATAGAATTGTCTTTTCATCGAAAAATTTAGCATTTAAGTAAATTATTTGGCTTAAATTGATTTTTAACTAAACATAGATATTCATTAATTCAAATTTCTTTTTGAAGCAAAACTAATATCTTAAAACACACATGTCAAGTTATTTAAGTTATTAATTTTACTTAAATTAATCATTAAGTTGCTTAATTATATTAACTGAAGAAACTTCGATTATTTTATTTTACAAAATTTTTTGCTTAATTATTTGCTTAATTAAATTTAATAATTTAATTTTAGCCCTGAAATTTTATTGTAAAAATATGGCTGATTTTTTTTCATTTATCGACCAGCAAATAGTAAACATTTTAAAAATATCCGATTCACTAATTCCTGGAATTGAAAAAGTTGTAGCCATTTACTTTGATCAATCAATTAATGACATTTATGCAAAATCATTAAAAAGGAATTCTTCAGGTATACAGATTGAAGATTTATTAATTGAAGGAAGTAAAGACGCTCTAAAAAAGTTAAGGGTTGAAAAAGAAGCTGTTAACTGGTATAGAAAGGAAGAACTTCCTTTTGAAATAAAAGAGGGTAATAAAGTTAAATTGGAAATTTTTGATGAATTGGAGAATGTTGTCTTGCTTCTGCGTTTTTTCAATGACAATGATGAAAAATATGATCTTTTATTTTTTTACTTTAATGAAAATGCAGGAAATTTCGAAATATCCAATAGTAGCAATGCCTTAAGTGTTAAAAATAAAAGCATTATAGAGTATCTCTTGTTAAATACCATAAAAACCATTATTAAAACTAATCAAAATGACTTTCGAGTATTACATTTACTAATTGAAGACAAAAGTTTAAGTAACCAAAACAATTTTTCACTGAATGAAGAACTTAAAAAAATGAAAAGAAGGTCTGCCCAAATTCTCGGAGATTTGTGTAAAACTTATGTTAAGGAATTCTCAGCTCAACGAAACAAAGAATTCAAGCTTTCAGATGGTGCATTGCTTAAAATTGGTGATTATGATGGCGACATTAAAAATTTAAAACCTACCATTGAAAGAAGCATTTCTTGCATTGAAAATACGAATTTTGATAATGATAAAGATGTTTTTATAATTAATGAGTGGGATATTAATTTTTTCGATTATGATATAAAAATTAAACCGAGTGAGAAAAAGCTTGAAATTCCAAATAAATATACTAAAACGATTTTATTGTTAGACAAGCTTGAAAATGCCTCGCAAGAAGTTAAATCAAAAAATTATGGATTGACAAGTGCTAATGTCGGGAAGGCCCTCCCCGCCCCTATCTCAGCTCCGGCTATTTCAGATGCATTTAAAAAACATCGAAAAAAAATCTTATACTTATTAAAAAAACATCCTGATAAATGGAGGATTATAAGAAATGAATTCAGGCCTTTATTGAATATAATTACTGCGAAACCGGATTTGGAGGATTTAGATAAATCGGAAAAAAGTACTTGATATTTTTTATGTTTTTTAAGAAATAAAAACATAACTTTGTAAGAAATAAGTAAAAAATGGCACTTTACAAAAAAACTGAAGAAGAATCGGAAGTAACGGAACCACTCGAACAATATGCAGAACCGCTGAGCTTTCAAAAGATTTGGTTAATGTTTCAGGAAACTAATAAGCAATTCAAGGAAACGGATAAGCAGATCAAAGAAACGGATAGAATGCTTTCGGAAAGATTCAAGGAAACAGATAAAAAAATCAAAGAATTGTCAGCACTTTTTACTTCTCAATGGGGAAAATTGGTTGAGTCGCTTGTGGAAGGTGATTTGATTAAATTATTAAAAGAAAAAGGTATTCCGGTTGAACGAACATTACAACGTGTGAAAGGAAACCATAAGGGTCAAAATTATGAGTATGATATAATTGCAGTTAACGGAGCCGAAATCGTAATTGTTGAAGTGAAAACAACATTGCGGCCACAAGATGTAAAGGATTTTCAAAAAAAATTATGGAAAGCAAAAAAATATATGCCGGATTATAAAGGTAAAGCAATATGTGGATGTGTTGCATATATAACTGCCGATGGAGCAAGCGGCCAAATGGCCGAAAAGCAAGGCTTATATGTAATTAAAGCAACAGGAGGAAGTGCTTCTATTATTAACCAGCAGGGTTTTGAGCCTAAAAAATGGTGATATAATTTATGGGTGAGTATAATCAGTCAAGATTCATCAATTCCCATACTTTATCCATTTCCAGAGTTCTTTATAATTTACATTCTTACCATACATTAATATACCGGTTCGGTAAATTTTTGCAGCAAGCCAGGTAGTTGATAGAAACCCTATCACTAACAAAAACATAGATAAAAATAAATCAAAATAAGGTACTCCGAAAGGAATTCTAACCATCATTATTATTGGTGAAGTAAAAGGGATTATTGATAGCCAGAATGCAAGAGAACCTTCAGGGTGCTCAATTACAAACTGTGCCAATATTAATGATAAAATCAGCGGAATTGTTATGGGCAACATGAATTGCTGTGTATCGGTTTCATTATCAACAGCCGATCCGATTGCTGCAAATAATGCTCCGTAAAGTAAGTAACCTCCAATGAAATAGAAAATAAATGAAAGTATCATTATTTCGAAATTAATTGAAGCAATTGCCTCAAAAACCTTTGACATCTCATCGCTTGTTTCAGGAATGGTTTGAGTATTTAAATTTTGCCCAAAGCCGCTATTTTCCATAAGCAGCTCAGAATTTTTGTTAGGAAGATTCTCTGGAAATATTACCTGAAAAACACCAACAATCGTAAAAGTTAAAATTATCCATAATAAAAACTGTGTCAGCCCTACCATTGCAATTCCGAGTATTTTTCCAAACATCAATTGAAATGGTTTTACCGAAGAAACAATTATCTCGACAATCCGGCTGGTTTTTTCTTCAATAACTCCCCGCATTACCTGAGCACCAAATAGAAAGATGAAAAAATAAATCAAAACACCTGAAAAAATTCCTAAAACCATGCTTAATTCAGTAAATGTTTTCTCCTCTTCACCTTCTCCTATTACTTTTATGGTAGTCAGGTTTATTGAAGTTTTAATGGATTTTGGAATATCTAATGCAATTTTTCTGTCGTCCGCTGACAAATTCAACCTGTCAATATTATAAATAAGTTTTTCACCTTCAATTTCCTTATTCATAACCCTTTTTACATAACTTTTTACATTAATATTAGGCTGAAGATTTGAATATAAAACAGCCGAAGTAGGTAGTGCAAGCTGTGTTTTGGGGATGTAGAGCAAAGCATAATCTTCATTTTTAAGCATTTGGTCTTTGGCTGAATTTAAATCGGTATAAACGTAATGAAAAATAATATCATCCGAATTTTTAAATTTATCATGAAAAAGCCCTGTTTCGTCTAAAACCCCAATCAATTTTTTTTCGCTCCCTGAATGTTGTGCAATAAAAACAGGGACAATAAACAAAGCTGCCATCAATATAGGCCCGATAATCGTCATAATTATAAAGGATTTTTTCTTAACTCGTGTTAAGTATTCTCTTTGAATTATCAGTAATATTTTGTTCATTTTATTTGGTTTGGAGTTTTGGTTTCGAGCAATTTGTTGTTCCTTGTTCCTTATTCCTTGTTTCTTGTTTTTTATTCTTTGTTTAATATTTTTTATTATTTGGTTTCGGTTTTCCGCTTATTTCTTTATTTTCCAACATTTTCACTTACCTTTTTAATAAATATTTCATTCATTGTTGGAATAATTTCTTTAAAGGAATTAATTGTAAGATAAGGTAAAAGGTTTTGAATCAATTCGTTTGGGGATGTTTTCATGGGTATTTTAATTTTAACGGAATTCGAAGTATCAATATTTTTTTTATCAATTATTTCGTATTCGGGATTTAGGATAGTATTTAAATCTTCATTAAAACCGGAAAATATTATTTCAAATGTATTTGATTTATATTGATTTTTTATTTCTTGAACTTTTCCGTCGAGGATTTTTTTAGCATTATCAATTAAGGCAATATGGTCGCAAAGTTCTTCAACCGAGGACATATTATGAGTCGAAAAAATTATTGTTGCTCCATTTTTACGAAGATTTAAAATTTCATCTTTCAGAATATTTACATTTATGGGGTCGAAACCACTAAAAGGCTCATCGAAAATTAATAGCTCAGGTTGGTGGAGTATAGTTACAATAAATTGAATCTTCTGCTGCATTCCTTTCGATAGTTCTTCGACTTTGCGGTTCCACCAATTAAGAATATCAAATTTCTCGAACCAATATTTTAATTTTTTAATTGCATCGGTTTTATTGATTCCTTTTAAACGAGCCAAATAAATTGCTTGTTCCCCGACTTTCATTTTTTTATACAATCCTCTTTCTTCAGGCAAATAACCAATAAGTTCAACATGTTTTGGTTTCAGTTTTTCGCCTTCAAAAAATAATTGGCCATCATCCGGAGCGGTAATTTGATTTATAATCCTGATGAATGTTGTTTTTCCGGCACCGTTAGGCCCAAGTAAACCAAAAATACTTTGCTTTGGCACAGAAATACTTACTTCGTTCAAAGCTTTATGATTTGCAAATTGCTTAGTAACTTTTTCGGCTGTGAATATATCCATCTAAATAATTATAAAAACGTTTTCAATTCAATCAAATCATTAATTTCATAAGTAATTTCCTCATCGTGAGGTACTTTATTGTAATTCACAAATACTTGGTCTATCCCAATAGTTTTTGCACCGGTGATATCAACTGCGATATCATCACCTATCATCAAACTTTCGTTGGCTTTTGCCGAGGCTTTCGATAAGGAAAATTCAAAAATTTGTTTTTCAGGTTTCTTTGTTCCAGCTTCTTCAGAAGTGATTATGTTTTCAAAATATTTATTTAAATCCGAAATTTTAATCTTTTTGTATTGAACCTCTTCAAACCCATTTGTGATTATGTGAAGCTTATATTTCTCAGATAAATAATTCAAAACCTCATAAGCATGAGGAAATAATCCTGTTTTCAAAGGACTTAAAGTAATATAATCGTATGAAATTTTTTCTGCCAGATTTTTATCAACAACTCCAAAATCCTCTAAAGTCAATTCAAATCTTTTAACACTTAAAACTTCTTTTTTGATTTCAGCTTTTCGATATAATGCCCATAAAGCATCATTATGAAATTTATATTTCGAATAAAATATTTCGAAAGACGTGATACCTAATTCATTTAGCTTATATTTTTCATATATTTCTTGAAAAGTTAATCTGGCATTATTATCAAAATCCCAAATTGTACGATCAAGGTCAAAAAATAAATGTTTATACTTCATATTAAAATGTTCTTATGAAAAAGAGCAAAATTATTTTAAAATTGTGCACCAACGAAAATTATTTTCACATTTTTTAAAAAAACACTTGACAAGCGAGCATTATTGTTGTATTATTGCAATATCATTTTAATATCATTTTAACTCATAAAAAAAATTAATTATGAAAACCGAAAAAGAATTTTTTGCAGCATCAGGTTACTTATTATTATTTGTAACTTTTTTTCTTATCATTCCCCCAATTCTTGGGATAATATTCTTAAAACAAATTTGGCTCATAGCATTTTTAGTTATTGGATTTTTTACTCTTGGTGGTTATTTTGTTGTTAATCCAAACGAATCGAGTGTTTTGATTTTATTTGGGGCTTATAAAGGCACTGTTAAAAAAAACGGATTTTTTTGGGTAAATCCATTTTTCACAAAAAAGAAAATTTCGCTTCGTGCACGAAATCTCGATAGTGACCCAATTAAAGTAAACGATAAAATCGGAAATCCGATAATGATAGGTATCGTTTTGGTTTGGAAAGTTAATAATACTTTTAAAGCAGCTTTTGATGTAGATGATTACACACATTTTGTTAATATTCAAAGCGAAGCGGCTATAAGAAAATTAGCAGGGCATTATCCTTATGATAATTTTGATGACGAACAGTCAGATATAACTTTACGATCGGGTGGTGAGGATGTTAATCATGTTTTAGAAAAAGAACTTGAGGAACGCCTTTCAATTGCCGGAATTGAAATTGTGGAAGCAAGGATCAGCTATTTGGCTTATGCTTCTGAAATTGCCGGAGCAATGCTAAGGCGACAACAAGCCACAGCAATAGTAGCCGCCCGTATAAAAATTGTTGAAGGAGCTGTCAGCATGGTTGAAATGGCTCTTGAACAACTTTCTGAAAAAGAACTTATTGAACTTGATGAAGAACAAAAAGCCGTTATGGTCAGTAACTTAATGATAGTTCTTTGTTCCGATAAAGATGCAAGTCCGGTTATCAACACAGGAACTTTGCACCAATAAGAAGTTGGAAGATAGAAGTCGGAAGTTGGAAGTTGGAAGTAAAATTTCTTCTTGATAGTTTAATTCATTAAAAACATTAGAAGCATTTAATTTACAGAGTTTGAAAATTATGGCTAAGAAAAAAGCATTTGTACTTAGGATTAATCCTGAAATAATGAAAGCAGTTGAGAAATGGGCTGCTGATGAATTTAGAAGTACAAATGGGCATATTGAATGGATAATCACAAAGGCTTTGAAAGAAGCTGGGAGATATAAAATAAAGAAAGATTTGGAAGAGTAGAATGAGGATCAACGCCAATTTGAATATAACGTGGTTTTGATCCTTCAATTCAACTCTTCAAAATGACTAAAATATCGAACACCGATTAACGAATAATGATTTCAGAATTAAGCATCTCCTTACTTTTTACTTTGATTTTTAGCCATTAGCTTTAAGGATATTGCAAAACGCCCTCCTCACTCATTTTTATCAAAAAGCCTTCTCCATGATTACAATCACCAATTCCATTTACCCAAGTAACTCCTATTCTCCTAATTGTTTTTCCATCGGAATTTCTAATAAAATAAAGATCATCATTTAAAATGCTTCCAAATGCTTCCAAAGCATTCATTGTTTCATTTGGTAAATAACTTACAAACTGATAACCGGAATTAAGTTCTATTGGGGTTTGAGGATTAACAGCTAATCCATCAATTGATAAAACATCAGCTTCGTTCATTTTAAAAAGATAGCCTTCTGTGCTTATCCAATCTCCAATACCATTTACCCAGTTTTCACCAATCTTTTTCAGCATTTGCCCTTGTGAATTTCTTACAAAATTAAGATTATCATTTAAGTTATTTTCCAAAACCTCAAGCATATCTGGATTTTCAGGCGAAAGGTTTGATGAAACAAACTGATAACCATTGTTTAAATATATTCCTCGTGAAATACTATCCCCAAATACTTTAAATTTAAAGTCTTCTGCCACATATATTTTTTTATTTTTATGATAAATCCCATTTGGGACTACATTTTGGATTACTTGTGTTAATACCGGATTAGATAAGTCAGCAACATCCAAAACTTGAATTGAGGATCCGTTCCCAACCAATAAATAGTTTTCAATACACTGCATATCTGCCCCATAACTCTGATAAGTTCCAATATGGATTGGATCATTAATGCTGGACAAATCAAAGATTTCAATTCCTCCATTTGAATTAGGATCAACTACTCCTCCAACAAAAGCCATATTCTCACCAACAGCAATTTTTAAAGCTATTGCAAGAGGATGATATCCTATCATTGGAGGATTTACCGGATCAATAAGGTCAAAAATCTGCATTCCACCCCAATAACCTGCAACGTATAAATGTTCATCAAAAATCTCAATATCAGGACTCCAATCGTAAACATCAATCAGACCCGCATATAAAGGATTAGCCGGATCTGATACATCAATTACGTCCAAATCCCAAAAAGCATCACCTCCAATATAAACATAATTGTTGTATTTTTCAATTGAAAAACTTAAATCAACAGAAACAACCGGATGATTATAATCTCCTATAGTAAAAGGTAATTCTGGATTATTAACATCAACTATTTTAAGCCCGGTTGAAGACCTGACATATGCAAGATCATTTTCAACAATTATTTCCGCCACATAAATCCCATCCAAACAGTCAGAAATTGTTAGCGGATTGGTAGGATCAGCAACATCAATAATTCGCATCCCATTATAACCATTGGCAACATAAGCATAATTGCCTTCCGTAAATACTTCCTTTGCTTTATCTGTAATAAAATCATTTGCCAATGAAATTTGTTGTAAATCATCAACACTAAAAAAGCCAATCCCAACCGGTGTCTCGTAATCATTATAATCTTTTGTAACTGCTAAAAGATTATTTTCATAACTCAGGCAACTTCCAAAATAACTATAAGAACCAAGTATTTCAGGAGTAGTTGGGTTTTCAATATTTATTACAAATAAACTATCATCCGACATTGCATAGCAAAAGTTTTCATTTACTGAGAGGTCATGTAGCCAATCTGTTTCAAATACACAAACTTGTTGAGGATTTGTTGGGTCACTAATATCAAAAATGTCAAAAGTTTTACCGGCGACATAAGCATAATCTCCTTGTAAATCAATTGCATCTCTTGAGGTGGAATAATCACCAATCCAACATATTAACTCCGGTTCCGTAATCGTGGAAATGTCCAATATTCCAAAGTACCGGTAATTTGCTACCATGTATATGTAGTCATCTCTTACAACTATATCCATAGGATCAATATCTGAAATATGATAAACTAATTGAGGCTCATTCAAATCTGCTATATTATAAAAATTAAATCCACCATCCATGCCTAAAAATAAATAATTACCATTTAGGTAAATTGACAAATTCTGACATCCATTTTCTAATTCTATTGTTTTTATCTCCAATGGATTATATATATCAGAAATATCAATTATTGATAGCATGGGATCATAGATGTTGTTATAAGTTACGAACGCCAAGGTATCTGTTATAAATATTTTATAGACAAATCTATCCGTATAATAACAATTGATAAATTCAGGGTTTAAAGGATCACTAACATCAAGGATTAGCAAACCTGCTTCACTTCCAATATATGCGATGTTGTCTTTAATTTTAACATCATTGCATTTACCGGCATTTAAAAAGCACTCACCGTATTTGTTAAATACAGGTAAATCTTTTTGGCCAAAAAGATGAGCACTTACAAAAAAAATAATCAAATAGAGAAAAACTATTCTTTTCATAACATAAATTTTTTATTAATTGTATACAAGAGCAAAAGTATAAAATATTTTGAATTTTTCAAAAGTGAAAAAAGATTTTTCCCAAAATAATAAAAGAGATTATCTCAAAAAAAATATTTCGTTCTAAATTGCGTTATAAAATAATCTTGAAAAAATAATTATTATTAATTATGAAAAACAAAACTTACTTTCTTTTTAGCTGTTTATTAATTGTTTCTGCATTTCTTTTTTCATGTAGCCCCGAAGATGATGAAAATAACAATGAACCAGACAGGGATAAATTTCTTGGTGAATGGGTAGTAAATGATAATTGCTCAAAAGCAACTTACAAAGTTCAAATTTCCACTGATCCGGACAATAGTATTCAGGTACTTATTTCAAACTTTCTTCTTACTGATGAAACCGCCACTGCAATAGTTGCCGGAAGCACAATCACGGTTCAACAACAAACTTTGCCTAACGGCTGGACAGTTAGCGGAAGTGGGGTTTATTCAACTAATAAGATTGATTGGTC
>CAZBSL010000013.1:4489-21375 GCA_964494265.1 uncultured Bacteroidales bacterium | reverse complement strand
TCATTAATTTCCAACCTCAGAAATATATTTAATTCTCATTAATCTAATTTCTTCCTCTGTGTATTCTTCTTCACCTAATTCTTCTAAGGCATCTTCGATTGAATCGGATTCGGCTTCATTAAAAAATTCGTAAATTTCCTCTTCATGGTAAGGATCAATATATTCACTAATATAATATCCGATGTTTACCTTAGTTCCCGATGACACAATACTTTCAATTTCAGAAAGCAACTCGCTAACCGTCATGTTTTTGGCATTTGCAATGTCTTCGAGTGCAAGTTTTCGGTCGATACTTTGAATAATAAAAACTTTTAAACCTGATTTATTAACAACCGATTTGACAATCATATCATTTGGGCGAACTATCTCATTATCTTCAACATATTTTTCAATAAGCTCGAGAAATGGTTGGCCATATTTTCTTGCTTTACCAACACCCACACCTGTAATTTGTTGTAACTCTTCATTTGAAATAGGATATTGGATAGCCATATCTTCGAGTGAGGGATCCTGAAATATAACAAATGGGGGAAGATTTTCGTTTTTTGAAATTTCTTTTCTAAGATCCTTCAATAAAGCAAACAAAACTTTATCAGTTGTGCTCGTTTTATGTCCGCCTCCCATAGCAAAATATTCATCATCAAGATTTTCGTAATCATGATCCTTAGTTAGCATGATTGAATAGGGCTTTTTCAGATATTGCTTTGCTTCAGGTGTAAATTTCAATAAGCCATAGCTATCAATGTCTTTTATTAAAAGCCGTTCAATCAAAGTTTGCCTATAAACCGCATTCCAATATTTCTCATCATGATCCATTCCCCTTCCAAATGCTTTCAGTTTATCGTGTTTAAAGGTTTTAATTGTTGCATTCGGTTTACCAACTAAAACATTAACCATGTGTTTCGTTTTGAAAAGTTGCTTAACTTCCAAAACTGCTTCCAGGGCAATTTTAACGCTGTCTTTCCCCTCAAATTTTTCTTTAGGGTGCAGACAGTTATCGCAATTATGACAATTCTCATCTTCATATCCTTCGCCAAAATAATGCAGTAATTGTTTTCTGCGACAAATTGAAGACTCGGCATAAGAAACGGTTTCGATAAGAAGTTGTTTTGCGATTTCCTGTTCGGCAACAGGTTTTCCCTTCATAAACTTCTCAAGCTTAATAATATCGTCATAACTATAAAAAACAATACAATTACCCTCGCCATCATCACGGCCCGACCTGCCGGTTTCCTGATAATATCCTTCAAGGCTTTTAGGAATATCATGATGAATTACAAAACGAACATCAGGTTTATCAATTCCCATCCCAAAAGCAATTGTTGCAACAATCACTTCAACATCTTCCATTAGGAACCTATCCTGATTGTTTCTTCGTGTGTTCGTGTCAAGTCCTGCATGATAAGGCAAGGCTCTTATTCCATTAACTTGGAGAGTTTCTGCAACTTCTTCAACTTTTTTTCTACTCAAACAATACACAATTCCGGATTTTCCGGGTTGAGATTTTATGTATTTTATTATTTCCTTAATAACTTCTTTGGTTTTAGGACGAACTTCATAGTATAAATTCGGCCTATTAAATGAAGACATAAATATATTTGCCTCCGTCATATTAAGATTCTTTTGAATATCGTGTTGAACTTTTGGTGTTGCAGTAGCTGTTAAAGCAATTAGCGGAACATCTTTTCCAATTTCATCGATTATCGGACGTAGCCTTCTGTATTCGGGCCTGAAATCATGACCCCATTCAGAAATACAATGAGCCTCGTCAATAGCATAAAATGTAATTGTTAAACCTTTAAAAAATTCGATGTTTTCTTCTTTTGTAAGTGATTCGGGTGCAACATACAATAACTTCGTCTTTCCAGCTACTAGGTCTTCCTTCACCTGAGTTATTTCCTGCTTTGACAAGGAGGTATTCAATACGTGAGCAATTCCTTCTTCTGATCCGAAACTACGAATTGCATCAACTTGATTCTTCATTAAAGCTATTAAGGGTGAGATTATTATTGCCGTTCCCTCATTCATTAATGCCGGAAGTTGGTAGCACATTGACTTGCCTCCACCGGTTGGCATTATTACAAAAGAATCATTTCCATCCAGAACATTATTAATTATAGCTTCTTGATTTCCCTTAAAGCTCTCAAAACCAAAAAACTTCTTCAATAACCCTATCAACGATTTATCTTCCTGTCTTTTCATTTCTTTGATTCGTTAAAATAGAATATTTTTAATCAATCCATTTATACATTGAAATTTTTATACAACTGATAAAATATAATTTTATTATTAATGTTAATTAATTAATCAATTTTTTCACCATCAATTTTTGGTGTTTTTAACAAATATAATAATAAAAATCAAAACAAAATTAAATAACATTTTTTTTTTTAACGTGGAAGCAAAAAAAAACATAAAAAGAATTGCATTAAAAACAATCAACACCGAAGTTGATGCAATATTAAATTTAAAAAATTCAATAAATGATGACTTTACATCCTGCGTTGAATTAATTTTTAGATCTAAAGGAAGGATAATTATTACAGGTATCGGAAAAAGCGCAAATATTGCAACTAAAATTGTTTCAACTTTAAATTCGACCGGCACTCCTGCAATATTTTTACATGCTGCCGATGCAATTCATGGCGATTTAGGAATAATCCGTGATGATGATATTATTATTTGCTTGTCGAAAAGCGGAGAGACGCCTGAAATAAAAGTTCTTGTTCCTCTGATAAAATTACGAGGAAATAAACTTATTTCTATTGTCGGAAATATTAATTCGTATTTAGCCATGCAAGCTGATTTTGTGATAAATTCAACAGTTGAGAAAGAAGCCTGTCCGAATAATCTTGTACCAACATCCAGCACAACGGCTCAATTGGTTCTCGGCGATGCTCTCGCTATTTGTCTTTTAGAGCGTAGAAATTTTACAGCGAGCGATTTTGCAAAATTTCATCCCGGAGGAACGCTTGGAAAAAAATTGTATTTAAGAGTCGTTGATCTATATAAAAATAATGAAGTTCCGCAGGTCAACGAGCACGATGATATTAGAACTACAATTTTAGAAATATCATCAAAACGGCTGGGTGCTACGGCTGTAACTAAGGAAAATAAAATTATCGGAATAATTACCGACGGAGATTTAAGAAGAATGCTTCACACAAAATCATCAATTGAAAATATCGAAGCAAAAGAAATAATGGCAATAAATCCGAAAACAATTGATGAAGATGAACTTGTTATAAATGCTCTTGATATTATGAGAAAAAATAATATCACTCAACTTCCGGTTACACAAAATAATAATTATGTTGGAATGATTCATTTACACGACATTCTAAAAGAAGGGATATTGTAACATATAAAATTCATGTTACCAAGAAATTGGAAACATAAAATAAGATGTATAATGAAATTGGAAATTAAGAATTAGAGATTAGTAAAAAGTCCCAATTTCTAATTTCTACATTTGGATTTTTAAAAATGTAATAAATAAATAATGTTTTCAACTTATAGAATCAGATTTATTGCGATTATCCTGCTTTTTTCTTCAATTTTACCTATAAAAGTATCATCTCAAATTACAAAAATTTTAGGTAAAATAACTGATTCTGCCACAAAGGAGCCTGTCCCCTTCGCAAACGTCTATTTAAAAGGAACAAACATTGGTTCAATAAGCGATTTTAATGGAGAATATTTTTTCGAAACCTACACTCCTTCCGATTCAATTTCTGCTTCTTTTATTGGATATATTTCTCAAACAAAAGCAATTCAAAAAAACAAATTTCAATACATCAATTTTGAGCTTGCAGCCGATAATATTCTTCTCGAAGAAGTAGTTGTAAGGCCTGGCGAAAATCCGGCAGAAGTTTTGCTCAGAAAAATTATTAAAAATAAAGAAGCTACTAATAAAAAAAACTTCGACTATTATCAGTATGAAGTTTATAACAAAATTCAATTTGATGCCAATAATATTACCGATAAATTAAGAAACAAAAAGATTTTAAAGCCTTTCAAATTTATTTTCGACTATGTTGATACATCAACTATTAATGGAAAAGCTTATCTTCCAATGCTTTTAAGCGAAACTATTTCTGACATATATTATCGATCAAATCCGAAGGTAAAAAAAGAAGTTATTAGGGCATCAAAAATTTCAGGAGTTGAAAATGAAAGTATAACACAGTTTTTAGGCAATCTTTATCAGAATGTAAACATATACGATAATTACATAAATGTTTTCGATAAAAATTTCGTCAGTCCTGTGGCAAATTTCGGATTATCATTTTACAGATATTATCTTGTCGATAGTTCATTTATTGGTAATAAATGGTGTTACCAGATTATGTTTAAACCTCGCCGTAAACAGGAGCTTACATTTACGGGCAACTTTTGGGTGAACGACAGCAGTTTTGCAATAAAAAAAGTTGAAATTAAAATTGCTGATGATATAAATATTAATTTCATTAACGATTATGCTATTCGCCAGGATTACAACAAAATAAATAACAAATTCTGGATGATTACAAAAGATTATGTTGTAGTCGATTTCAATGTGATAGAAAACTCAAGGCGAACAATCGGTTTTTTCGGGCACAGGACAACAACCTACAAAGATTTTGTTTTCGATAGTCCAAAGAAGAAGGAATTTTATTCCACACCCACAAATGTTACAATTTTAGATGATTGTTATGATAAAGACAAAACATTTTGGGCAAACTCACGACACGACAGTCTGACCATTAAAGAAAACAATATATATATTATGGTTGATTCCATAAAAAATGTTCCTATTTTTAGAACTTATGTTGACATAATCTATCTAATTACCAACGGTTACTATGAAACAGGAATGTTTGAAATAGGGCCATATTATAAAATGTTAAGTTTCAATCAGGTTGAGGGTTTAAGACTTAGATTTGGCGGTAGGACCAGTAATGATTTCAGCACTAAATTGATGTTAGACGGTCATCTTGCTTACGGAACAAAAGATGGGAAATTTAAATATGCAGCAGGATTTTTGTATATGTTGAATAAAAACCCAAGACGATCTTTTGGTGCTTCTTACAAATATGACATCGAACAATTGGGGCAAAGCCTGAATGCTTATAGTGAAGACAATTTATTCGCATCATTTTTCAGAAGAAATCCTTCCGACAAACTTACTATTGTCAGAGAATATAAAGCTTTTTATGAACATGAATGGTTTAACGGATTTTCAACGACCCCAAGATTCAATAATAGGACAATTTACCCACTTGGTTCATCAACTTTCGAGATTAATGATAATGGGAAAATAAAAGAATTAAATTCAATTAAAACCTCTGAAATTTCACTTGAGATTCGCTATGCTTATGATGAAAAATTTGTCATGGGTGAATTTGAAAGAATCAGCCTCGGAACAAAATATCCTGTTCTCGGGTTAAGATATTGCCATGGAATTCCAAATTTACTAAACGGTGATTATAAATACGATGTACTTCAAATTGGAATCAAGCACTGGTTCAATGTATTTTCTTATGGTTGGTCAAAATATATTATTGAGGCCGGAAAAACATGGGGAACACTCCCCTACCCTTTGCTTAAACTTTTTCCAGGTAACGAAACCTTCCTTGCCGACGAGTATGCCTATAATTTGATGAATTACTTTGAATTTGTCAGCGACCAAAATATCAGTTTGTTTTTGACTCATCATTTCGATGGTATTTTCCTAAACAGAATTCCTTTAATGCGAAAATTGAAATGGAGAGAAGTTGCTCATGCAAAAGTCGTTATTGGTTCTTTGAGTGAAAAAAACAAAAAATATTCAATTCTGCCTCCCTCTTCATTTATTTTAACAAAACCATATTGGGAAGCAGGAGTTGGAATTGAAAATATTTTTAAAATTTTTAGAGTAGATGCAATTTGGAGATTATCATATTTAGATAATCCTGATATAAATAATTTTGCATTATTCTTTTCGTTTCATTTTTCTTTTTAATACTTTTGACACAAATACATTAAGGATGAAAAAAGAAAAAAGTGTTATCAGAATTTTATCAAAAACTATTGTAATTCTTATTATATTTCTAAGTAATTCTCTATTAGCCAATTCTTCCGATACTCTTAAAGTTTTATTTATTGGAAACTGTCTTTCGGCATTTAACAACCTTCCCGAAATGTTTCAGAATATGTCGGAAGCAGGCGGAAAAACAGTTTTTTCTAAAAATGAAACAGTTCCAAACACTTTGCTTGAAGACCATCTCATCAGGCCTGCTACTATGGAAAGCTTGCACGAAAAGCAATGGAATTATGTTATTCTTCAATTAACTCCCTCATATCCCGGCTTATTAGACTCCTATCAAACTGTCGAAAAATTTAACACACTCATTAAAGAAAACTATCAGTGCACAAAAACTATTCTTTTTATGCCCTGGACGATGAAAAATACTGGATATAATTATCCGCTTATTTTTACAAGGACATTAGATTATGCCAAAAAAATAAATGCCTCCGTTGCACCTATCGGAAAAATATGGCATGATGCTTTGGAATTGGATCCGGCTCCCGAACTATATCTTGATCTCGGCCATCCGAACCCCACAGGAACTTACGCAACAACTTGCGGCTTCTACTCCTTAATTTTTAAAGAAAATCCTGAAGATGTTGATTTTTATGCAAGTGTTAATGTGGATGAAGCAAAAGCTTTACAAACCTTAACAAAAATTGTGGTATTATATAATATTAACAATTGGCTTGCAAAATATTTTGTTGATTTTTCTTATTCAATTAATGGGTCTTTAGTTCAGTTTGAGAATCTCACATTCGATAATATTTCATCAAATTGGGATTTTGGCGATGGAACTTATTCAAATGAGAACTCTCCTCAGCATCTTTATTCTTCGCATGGAAATTATAACATTAGTCTTATAGCTGAAAGTAATATTTGTTACAATACTGTTGACACCTGTTTTAAAAACTTTAAAATTGGAACAGGAGAGGATGTTTCAATCACACCAAATCCTGTTAAAACAACTTTAACAGTTGAATTAAGAAAAGCTGAAGAAAATATTAATATTTGCATTTTTGATTCAAAAGGAATGAAAATTTATTTTAAGAAACTTTTATTTGAAACAAACAGGATAGTTCTTGAAACTTCAACATTAACTAAAGGGATTTATTTTATTCGTGTTGATTTTGGAAATACAAGCTATAAAAGAAAATTCATTAAAATTTAATTTACATTTGCAGTCAAACCAAGTTTAATATGATTCTTCGTACCGATAAAATTGTAAAAAAATACAGACAACGAACAGTAGTAAATGAGGTTTCACTTGAAGTTCATCAGGGTGAAATTGTTGGTTTATTAGGTCCGAACGGGGCAGGTAAAACTACCTCCTTTTATATTATTACGGGTTTAATCAAACCTTTGCGCGGGCATGTTTATTTAGATGATTTAGACATTTCAACCTATCCGATGTACAAAAGAGCACAAAAAGGTATTGGCTATCTCGCTCAGGAAGCATCAGTTTTTAGGAATCTAAGCGTTGAGGATAACATAAAAGCTGTTTTGGAATTCACAAAATTTACTAAAACCCAACAAAAAGAAAAATTAGAATCATTATTGGATGAATTCGGTTTGCAAGCAATTAGAAAAAGCCAAGGAATTACTCTTTCGGGAGGTGAGCGCCGAAGGACAGAAATTGCCCGCTCCCTTGCTTTTGACCCGAAATTTATTCTGTTGGACGAACCTTTTGCTGGTGTTGACCCGATTGCGGTGGAAGATATACAAACCATTGTTGGCAAACTTAAAGAAAAAAATATCGGTGTCTTGATTACCGACCATAATGTACATGAAACTTTAAACATCACAGACAGGTCTTATTTACTTTTTGAAGGCTCAATTTTAAAAGCAGGAAGCTCCGAAGAACTTGCAGAGGATGAATATGTAAGACAAATTTATCTCGGACAGAATTTCGAATTAAGAAGATAAGAATGCTGTGGAATAATGGTTAAAGGGTATAAGAGAATGTTAATGATCTTTATTTCCGGTATTATTCTTACCCGTCTGATATTCAAGAATATTTTCAATTACTGAGATAATAACGTAAAGCAAAATAATCAAGGGAATTGCAAGAAATTTTAAGATCACCAATAATATTATGGACAGTAACAAAAAAGTATATCTGCTTTTGTTATCAGAAAAACTTATACTTTTAAATTTCAGGGAAAGAAGTGGAAGTTTTGCAACTAAAAGTACTGATAATAAAATAGAAATAGAAATTAGTATCCATGTATTTTGAAGTATATTTAAGCTAATAAAAGAATTTTCAAGTTCGTAAAATAAAATTAAAGGAAATGAAGCTATAAGAATTGCATTTGCAGGTGTCGGAAGGCCGATGAAACCGAATTCTTGCTTCGTATCAATATTGAATTTTGCCAACCTGAGAGCAGAAAAAACAGGTATTAGAAAAGCAATATAAGGCAAAACATTATCAGTAATTTGCAAGCCCGTAATGATCAGACTATTGTTAATTAAATGAAAAAGGATAAAGCCCGGAGCTAAGCCAAATGAAACCATATCGGCCAAAGAATCAAGTTGCTTCCCAATTTCTGTCCTTGCATTAAGTATCCGGGCAAAAGTCCCGTCAAGGAAATCTAAAACTGATGCAAGAAAAATAAAATATGCCGCACCAACCAGATCACCTTCAAATGCCGAGACAATTGAAAAACATCCGCTTAATAAATTCAATAAAGTTATAGCATTGGGTATATGCATTTTAATCTTCATAACTTAAATTTTTTTCTCAGCTAAATTAATAATTATTTGTTTATGATATCTCTTGCTCGTTTTCTTTAGTTTATCTGAGAATCTTTGGCTTGGATTTTCTATACCTGCACAAATCTTTAAAACAAAATTGAAAAATAGATTCCTAAACTATTAAGTTCAAAAAATATTTATATATTTGAGCATTGAAATATAAAAATTGCAAGCAATAATTAATACCATGAACAAAATACTTATCATTTATAATCAAGAAAGTAAGCAAAAATTAATTGAAGATATTATAAATGATTCAATATCTGAAAGTCACATATTAATGGCTGCGTCACTAAATGAAGGATTGGAAATTGCAATCAGGGAACAGCCCGACACTATTCTCCTTGATGTGGTTGCTCCGGAAAAGGACATCTTTAATTTGTGTGAAAAATTAAAATCTGAAGAAAAAACAAAAAATATCCCATTAATTTTAATTTCATCATTTCAAGAAGAAAAGGAAAACAAAATTAGAGACTTAAAATCATTGGTAGATGGTTTCATAACTAAGCCGATAGAGCCTATTGAACTCTCAACTATGGTTTCTACAATGTTACGCATCAGAAAAACTGAAAAGAAATTAATCGAGAGCGAAATTAAACTTAAAAATATTTTTGAAAACAGTACAAATCTTTTCTACTCTCACACGACTGACCATCAGCTTATTTATGTAAGTCCTAATATAGGAGATATTTTGGGATATAAACTGGAAGAAATATCATTAAAATGGACTGAACACACCTCTCTCAACCCTGTTAATAAGAAAGGCATTGAACTCACCGAAAAAGCAATAAAAACCGGTAAACCTCAAGCTCCATACGAGCTTGAATTGCTCCATAAAAACGGCAAAAAAGTTTGGGTTGAAGTACGTGAAGCACCTCTTGTTGAAAATGGAAAAACAGTTTCAATAGTCGGAGCATTGACTGATATTACCGAACGTAAAAACAAAGAACAAATTCAGAAAGTATTATATAATATTTCCAGTGCTGTATCCAAAACCGATAATCTCGATGAATTAATAGGATTAATTCAAAAACAACTTGGAATACTTATCGATACAACTAACTTCTATATTGCTTTATATGATGAGAAATCCGATACACTTTCTCTTCCCTTTATGAGTGATGAAAAAGATGAATTCCAATCCTTTCCGGCAGGTAAAACCCTAACTTACTATGTAATAAAAACAAAGAAATCATTTCTTGCCACAAAAAAACAATATAAAGTGTTAGAGGAAACCGGCGAAATTGACAGCTTTGGGTCTGATTCGGAAATTTGGCTTGGGGTACCTTTAAAAATAGAAGGAGAAGTTACCGGTGTTCTTGCCGTTCAGAGTTATACGGATGAAAATGCTTACCAAGAATCGGACGTAGAAATGCTTGAATTTGTTTCTGATCAGCTAAGTACCCTGATAGATAGAAAAAAAGCTGAGGAAGAATTAAAAGCCGCACTCGAAAAATCGAAAGAGTCAGATAGGTTGAAATCCACTTTTTTATCAACAATGTCGCATGAATTGCGAACACCATTAAATGCTATTATCGGATTCTCAGAAATTATTGATATAAATTCACAAATAGATGATATTTTAGATTTTTGTAAAACAATCAACAAAAGCGGAACTCATTTGCTTGGGCTTGTTGAGGATATTTTCGATATTTCACTTATTGAAAGCGGGGAAGTAAAAATTAAAAAAGGAGTCTTTAATGTAAATGTATTATTAAATGATATTGAGGAAATAATAAAAACCAAACAAAATAAAGAAAATAAACAAAACATTGATATTCGATTTAAACATTTAAATAAAGACCTACAAATTTATACCGATAATCGAAAGCTAAAACAGATATTAATTAACCTTTTGAAAAACGCATTGAAATTCACAAATAAAGGATATATTGAATGTGGATACTCAGAAGAAGTTATTAATAATGAACCATTAATGAAGTTTTATGTTAAAGATACAGGTATTGGAATCCAGAAAGATAAACAGGAAATCATTTTCGATATTTTTCGTCAGGAAGATGAATCTCATACCCGTAAATATGAAGGTGCAGGGATTGGGCTTTCCGTTGCCTACAAACTAAGCAAACTTCTTGGAGGAAAAATGTGGGTCGAATCGGAAGAAAATATTGGGACAACTTTCTATTTTACATTGTCATACACTAAAAACACTATTCCTACAGCTAAACAAACCGATTCTTTGTCTGACACTCCAAATACTAGTTCCTACAAAACTGTTCTCGTAGTCGAGGATGTAGAATCTAATTATTTATATATTGAAGCCTTACTTAAAAGTCTCAAAATAAAAATTATTTGGGCAAAAACCGGCAATGAGGGTATTAATTTTTGCAAAGAAAACCCTCAAATTGACTTGGTTCTCATGGATATTTTACTCCCTGAAATTAATGGCTACGAAGCAACTAAGCAAATAAAAAAGTTTCGTCCGAAATTACCCATTATTGCCCAAACTGCCTTTGCAATGTATGGGGATAACGAGAAAGCATTTGAAGCAGGTTGTGACGATTATATTGCTAAACCTATTAAAAAACAACTTCTATTAGATTTAATTAAAAAATATTTAGATTAGCAAATTTACTTGACTACAAAAGTATTCCTAACAAAAAAAAATTACTTTAGCAATTAATAGAAATCTTTCAAAAATTTCATTTATCTGAAAATTTTTTTAATGAAAAACGAAAAGGAAATTGTTGATGAAAATATTGATATAGAAATAAAACTATTTCTCGAAGCCATTTTATTGAAATACGGCTACGATTTCAAAAATTACAGCAATGCACACATAAAACGCCGATTATTACACAGGCTCAGAACTGCAAATATCAATAGTATTTCTGAAATGCAGCATAAAGCTTTATACGACAAAAATTTCTTTAGACTTATTCTTACCGATTTATCAATAAATGTAACCGAAATGTTTCGTGATCCTTTATTCTATAAAGCGGTTAGGGAAAAAGTTATTCCGATTTTGAAAACTTATCCGTTTTTAAAAATATGGCATGCCGGCTGTTCAACCGGTGAAGAAGTTTACTCTATGGCCATCTTGCTAAAAGAGGAAGGTATTTACGATAAGACTCAAATTTATGCTACTGATTTTAATCAACTTGTTTTAAAAAAAGCATCTGATGGAATTTTTTCAATTGATAGGATAAAGGAATACACACTTAATTATCAAAAATCAGGAGGCAAAAAGTCGTTTTCTGATTATTATACAGCAAAATATAACTCTGTGATTTTTGACAAATCATTAAAAGAAAACATAGTTTTTGCCGATCATAATTTAGTTTCCGATAGTATTTTCGCTGAAGTAAATTTAATTATTTGTCGGAATGTTTTAATATATTTTGATCGTATCTTACAAAACAAAGTAATAAATTTGTTTGAAGAAAGCCTGATAACTGGAGGATTCTTAGGACTTGGTTCAAAAGAAGAAATTCGATTTTCAAAGAGATTTGAAAATTTTAGCACTCTTGATGCTACACAAAAGATTTTTCGCAAAATAACTATTTAAATATTTAAGTTTGTGAAAAATGGAAATAAATACAAAGCAATTGTCATTGGATCGTCTGCAGGCGGAATGGAAGCATTGCGAAAAGTTTTGTCAGTTTTACCGGAATCATTTGAAATCCCAATTTTAATCTCACAACATCTCAGCCCAAGTTCCGACAACTATATAACGCAATATTTAAATAAGCTTTGTAAATTAGAGGTTAAAGAAGCTGATGAAAAAGAAAACATTCAAGTTGGAAAGGTATATTTTGCCCCACCAAATTTTCATCTTCTTGTAGAAAAAGATAAAACATTGTCGCTATCCACCGATAGCCGTGTTAATTTTGCTCGTCCTTCCATTGATGTTATGTTTGAAACTGCTGCATGGGCTTATGGTTCATCTTTGATAGGTATTGTTTTAACCGGAGCAAATTTCGATGGAAGTAATGGTTTGAAAATCATTAAGGATTTTGGAGGACTAACTATTGTCCAAGATCCTAAAACAGCACATACTCCAACTATGCCCGAATTTGCTATTGCTGCCACAAAAGTTGACCATATTCTTCCTATCAATAAAATTGGTGAATTTTTAACCGGGCTTTAATTTATATTTTTATTGTTAAATATATTATCAGAATTTTATAAAATTTTCTTCTAAAATATATCGGATTGATGTCAAAGGTTTTTAACACTAAAATTTGTATTATTGAAAAAAATTCATGGTAAAAAAATCAATTTGAAAAAACTTTTGTTTGAGCTTATTGAGTGAGACAGTTCTTTAAAATCTCGCTTTAAAAACACCTCGATATCAGGTAGTATTCAAAGCTTTAATTTCCCACTTTCATTTGGGAAAAGAGAAATTTCCGGTTCAAATTTTCTTATTTGCGGAGATGCGGCAAGCCTCGTGAATTCTTTTTCCGGTGAAGGTATTGGTAATGCTATCGAAAGCGGAATAATTGCCGGCCAACAAGCAATCAATTCTATTGAAAGAAATGATTTTTCAGCATCATTTTTAAAAGAATACGACAATGAAATCTATAATAATCTCGAAAAAGATTTTAAGCTTAATAAGAGAGCTCTCAAGCACGCAAGCCATGCCTCACTCTTAAATGGCATAATTAATTCTTCTAATTACAATAAAATTCTTTTTAATAAAATAGCAACTTATTAATTGATTATAATACCAATCGCAATATTGATAAGAAAAAATTCAGCTTCAAAGCTCTAACAAAAATTTGATGATCTTTCATCTTGATTTAAATCATTATTGTAATTTCGCTAATTGAAATAAAAAAATGCAATTTGTTTGCAAATAAATATATTTACATAAATGGAATTATCTGTCATAGTTGTCAATTATAATGTAAAATTTTTTCTCGAACAATGCCTGCATTCAGTTTTAAAAGCAGGTAATGAGATCGATATGGAAATATTTGTCGTTGACAACAATTCTGTTGATGGGTCAGTTTCAATGCTTAAAGAAAAGTTTCCGAGTGTTAAAGTTATTGCAAACAAAGATAATAAGGGTTTTTCAACCGCCAATAATCAAGCAATAAAATTAAGCCAGGGGAAATATGTCCTACTTCTTAATCCTGATACAGTTGTTGAACATGATACTTTTAGAAAAGTCATAGAATTTATGGATTTGCACCCCGATGCGGGTGGATTGGGTGTAAAAATGATAGACGGAAAAGGAAATTTTTTACCCGAATCAAAGAGAGGACTCCCATCCCCTCTTGTGGCATTTTATAAAATTTTCGGGCTTGCAAGGCTTTTTCCAAAATCAAAAATATTTGGAAAATACCATCTTAGCTATCTCGACAAAGAAAAAATTCACAAGGTTGATATTTTAGCAGGAGCATTTATGCTTCTTAGAAAAGACACTATTAATAAAACCGGGCTTCTCGATGAATCATTTTTTATGTACGGCGAAGATATTGATCTTTCCTATCGCATAACTGAGGCCGGATATAATAACTATTATTTTCCTGAGACCAGAATTATTCATTATAAGGGCGAAAGCACAAAAAAAAGTTCTATCAACTATGTGTTCACATTCTATAATGCAATGTTGATTTTTGCCAAAAAACATTTTTCGCAAAAAAATGCAAAGCTTTTTTCTTTTCTAATTCATTTGGCAATTTATTTCAGGGCATCGCTGGCAATTTTTAGTCGTTTCTTTCACAAAGCTTTTCCTCCTTTTTGTGATGCGGCACTACTTTATTTCGGAATATTAATCATTCAAAGCTATTGGGGGAAAAATGTAATTTTCACAAGCGGTGGCCATTATCCTGCACTTTTTTCCGCAATTGTTATTCCGGCTTACATCCTCGTTTGGTTGCTCTCTGTATATTTTAGCGGTGGATACGATAGGCCCGCAAAGATTTATAAAATTATCAGGGGAATGATTATCGGAACCATTGCTATACTTTTAGCATATAGTCTTTTAAGCGAATCTTATCGTTTCTCAAGGGCCATTATTCTTTTGGGTGCTTTTTGGGGGATTATTTCAATGTCGGCCATACGATTTATTTTCAATAATTTTAATGTGAATATCTTTGAGCTTGCCTCCAATGAAAATCGACGCTTGGTTATAGTTGGAGACAATAAAGAAGCCGAAAGAGTTGAAAACTTACTTAGAAAAACTTATAATAATATTGGTTTTATAGGTTTTGTATTTCCGTTTTCTAAGAAATTTAATTTAGAAAAATTTATCGGCTCAATAAATCAAATTAACGAAATTATTGAAATTTATAATATTGATGAAGTAATTTTTTGTTCAAAAGATGTTTCTCATCAAACAATTATTGATAAAATGTCGGAGTTAACAACAACTGAAGTTTCTTTCAAAATTGCTCCTGAGGACAGCTTATTGCTTATTGGTAGTAATTCAATTAGTACTTCAGGTGATATTTTCACTTACGATATAAACTCAATCAAAACTCACCAAAATGCTCGCAACAAACGATTGCTTGACTTTTTTACAAGCCTGGTTTTGTTAAGCATTTCACCGATAGCAATTTTATTCCAAAAAAATTGTTTAGGATTTATAAAAAATATTTTTTTAGTCTTGATTTCATTGAAATCTTGGGTAGGATTCTTTGATTTGCAAAATGTTGATATTTGCAAATTACCAAAAATCAAAAAAGGTGTTTTAAATCCCAAGGATGCTTTTATAAAAAGAAAAATTTCACGGGAAACTATTGAAAAACTTAACATTCTTTATGCACGTGATTATAAACTCACTACAGATGTAAACATAATAATTAAAGGATTTAGAAATTTAGGAAGAAAATAATGAGAGAATGATAATTCGATTGCTTGATTAAATGAAAACAAAAATAAAGATGCTTTCCTTATATTTGCAATCATACATTTTCACATATAATAATTTTTAAAAATTAACTTAGAAATTAAATAATTAAAAAATATGGAATTAAATCTGACAAAACCATTAGTTTTTTTTGATCTGGAAACAACCGGACTAAAAATTGCAACCGATAGAATAGTAGAAATCAGTTTAGTTAAAGTTAATCTCGATAATTCGGCTGTTACTTTGACTCATCGAGTTAATCCTACGATTCCAATTCCGCCGGAAGTTACGGCAATTCATGGAATTACATACAATGATATAAAAGACAAACCGACTTTTTCGGAAATTGCGCATGAGTTGAACCAATTTTTAACAAATTGCGATATGGCCGGCTATAATTCCAACAGATTCGATGTTCCGTTGCTTGTTGAAGAATTTTACAGAGCAGAAGTAAAATTTGAAATCAAAGGAAGAAGGTTTGTTGATGTCCAGAATATTTTCCATAAAATGGAGCCAAGAACACTGAAAGCTGCATATAAATTTTATTGCAATAAAGAATTAATAAATGCTCATAGTTCTGAAGCCGATACTCTTGCTACTTATGAGGTTTTGAAATCACAATTGGATAAATACGAAGATGTTGATCACACCGACAAAGAAGGCAAAACCACAAAACCAATAATTAATGATGTTAAAGCTTTATCGGAGTTTTCATTCCTTTCAAAAAATGCTGATCTGGTCGGGCATATTATTTTTAATGAAAAAAATATTGAAGTATTTAACTTTGGAAAACATAAAGGTAAACCGGTAGAAACAATTTTTAAAAAAGAACCCTCATATTACGATTGGATGATGAAAAGTGAATTTCCTTTATCTACAAAGAATACTATTACGGCAATAAAACTCCGAAGTTTTAATAAAGGTGAATTAAATTTGTTTAGTTAAAAAGAAAAAAAATCTTAAACCTAAATATATAAAAATGAAAATAATATGTATTGGTAGAAACTATGTGGATCACGTGAAAGAATTAAAGAATTCAATTCCTTCGGTTCCATTATTTTTTTTAAAACCCGAAACTGCTTTAATTCTTCGCAATCACCCGTTTTTCTATCCCGAATTTTCAAATAATATTCACTATGAAACTGAAATTGTCTTAAAAATAAATAAGGTTGGAAGGCATATTCACGAAAAATTTGCTCACAACTATTATGATGAAATTGGAATTGGAATTGATTTTACGGCTCGTGACTTACAAAAGGAATGTAT
>CAZBSL010000013.1:2284-4389 GCA_964494265.1 uncultured Bacteroidales bacterium | reverse complement strand
ATAAATTTGTGGTATGCTTTGAAATCAACTTCCCCGTAACCACTTCCCATGAATTAATTAAACGCACTGCAAGCACCTTATTTTCTATTCTATAAGCCTTAAGTAAATCCGTGATAACTTCTTTTAAAGTTTGGTCGTTAGTTGCCCGCATAATTGAATTTATCTAAATATCTGAAATTTCGCTTGATTTTCCATTTAACACCTGAAATATTTTATGATCTATTTTTACGGTATGGAAAACTTTTTCAATCCTTTCTCTTTGGGTATCAGTAATAAAAACCTGTCCGAAACTATTATTGCTAACTAATTTAATTAACTGCTCAACTCTAAGATTGTCAAGTTTATCAAAAATATCATCAAACAATAAAACCGGTTTAAAACCCTTTATTTTCTTAGTGTACTCAAACTGGGCAAGTTTTATTGCTATTACGAAAGATTTTTGTTGTCCTTGCGAACCGAATTTTTTAATCGGATAGCCACCTATTGTAAAAATTAAATCATCTTTATGGGTACCAATAGTAGAATATTTTAACATCCTGTCTTTTTGAAGGTTATTTTCAAGCAAACTTCTGAAATCATTATCCTTCAATTGTGAATCATATTCAATATTAACTGTTTCCGGTCTGCTTGAATTGTTTTTCAGATGGGAAGTTAAAAACTCAAAATAGTCTTCAAAAATCGGTATAAAATCCTTTAAAAAATCGGTTCGTTGATTAAAAATCATGTTTCCGTATTTTATCAACTGAGCATCCCAAATTTCAATTGCTTCGCTATCAAAGAAATTATTTTCGGCAAAACGTTTTAAAAGTGTATTTCTTTGATCTAATGATTTATTATATTTTATCAAATTATCCAAATATGTTTTATCGTACTGAGAAATAACTCCATCAATAAATTTTCGTCTGATATCGCTTCCTTCATTTATTAAATCTCTGTCGTAAGGCGAAATCATCACAAGTGGAAAAAGGCCGATATGATCGGATAAACGATTATATTCCTTTTTATTAAGCTTGAATCTTTTTCGCTTGTTTTGCTCCAGAATGCAAGAAATCAAAGCGGTGCTATCTCCGTTTTTTACATAAGTACCGTGAATTGAAAAGAAATTTTCGGAATGCAAAATATTTTGCGAATCAATTGAATTAAAGTAACTTTTACAAAATGATAAATAATAAATTGCATCCAGCAGATTGGTCTTCCCTACCCCATTATCTCCAATAAAACAATTGATTTTTTCAGAAAAGACAAATTCAGCTTCCCTACAATTTTTAAAATTTATTAATGATAGTTTCTGTAAAAACATAAACTGATTACCAATGATTAACAGCTAATTAAATTATCATGCAAATTATGAATTAAATTTGATTAATCATATCGCGGCTGAAAAAAAATTACATCCCCTCAATTTCTTTAGCAACTTTTTCCATTAACCACATTGGAGTTGAAGTAGCTCCACAAACACCGACTGTTTTAAACCCATTAAACCAATTATTTTGTATATCTGTACAATCAGAAACAAGGTAAGTATTTTTGTTTACGGATTTGCTCACCCCATATAAAAACATTCCGTTAGAGCTATTTTTTCCACTTACGAAGATAATAATATCAAACCCTGAGGCAAATTCTTCTATTTGCTTAACCCTATTTGCAACTCGCCCGCAAATGGTGTTGTATATAACAATATCAGCCTCTTTATCAGGGTTTAATTCTGCTGCTTTCTCCTTAATTCTTGAAATTATATAGTTATAATAATCTTTACTCATTGTTGTTTGAGAAAATAAATGAATTGGCCGAGAGTAATCAATTTTCTCAATATCCGTTTCATTTGTGATTATAATTGCCTCATCATTTGTTTGGCCTGCCAAACCTATGACTTCAGCATGGCCATGCTTTCCGAAAATCACAATTTGTCCATTGCTTTTTTTAACTTCATTATATCCTATTTTTATTCTTTCCTGAAGTTTTAAAACCACAGGACATGAAGCATCAATCAATTCTATATTATTATTTTTTGCTGTTAAATAGGTATTGGGATGCTCGCCATGAGCACGAATCAAAACTTTGCAGTCATGCATTTTTTGAAATTCGTTATGATTTATTATTTTAAG
>CAZBSL010000013.1:0-2184 GCA_964494265.1 uncultured Bacteroidales bacterium | reverse complement strand
CGTGATCGTGCATAACTAAAGCGAAATTTTGAAATTTTCAAGCCAAATCCCCATGAAAAGCCGACTGTTGAAATTTTTGAGTCAACCTTCATTTCTTTTCGCCTTTGGTAATTATATCCAACACGAATGGAAAAATTCTTTGTAAAAATTAATTCCCCACCAATAATTACATGACGCATAGACTTATCCATAAATTTATCGAAACCTCCTTTTGTTTTTACTTCTCCTGTGAACGGATCAACTTCGTCTGTTGGATTTAAGGGATCTTCATAAGTAAGATCCCATTTTTCAAGGTGATTTAGCAAAATATAATATCGAAAAGGAAGATGTTTGAATTTTTTTGATAATCCGAGTTGTAATTCAAATGGAAGAGGCTCGGTATTTTCCGAATAATACGGTTTCAATTGTAAACCAATATTTTTAGCAATTAATGAAACAGTAAGCAAGGTTTTTTCATTATAATACGTACCTGCAATATCAACAGCCATCCCGAATGATTTATAGCTTTCGAAGACGGAATAAATAGTCTTAAAATTCGCACCTATTGAAAAAGTTGAGTCCAATTGCCTTCCCCAACCTATATTAAAAGCATATTCAGCTGCTTTAAAAGTTCCCTGTTTCTCGCCACTAATATCTGCATAATCAAATTTGCCATAGTTTATATATTGCATTGTACCTGTGAAACTTCCAAATTTCTCAAAAGTTCTTGAATACATTGCAAAACCATAATTAATATCCGAGAAATAATCAACAAAACTCAATGCTAATTGATTATTCATCTCAGCATTTATTATTGAAGGATTTGCAAGACTCAAAGTTATATCATTATCTTTTACGGGTAAAAAATCCCCTCCAACAGAGGCAATCCTTGCAGAATTGGGAAGATTTAGAAATTCATAAATCCCCTTGCCCCCGATTTGAGAATATAAAGTATTGTTAGATAATACGATTAATGATATTATTGTAAATAGTGTAAGGATTCTTTTCACCAATCAAATTTTAATTTATTTTTTAATAATAAGAAGTATTAAAACGCCCGATTGTAAATATTATTATTTACCCTACATCTTTAATATTTATCAATTTAAATCTTGTTAATGTCAATGAAGGTAAATAAATTTAGTTATTGATATTTATTATATTACATTTTATATTTTGAACAACAAATTTGATATTTCAAGCATATTTTTGTCGCATTACATAATATTAATATAAGAATTATTTAAATATTTTGTTTGTTATTGTAAATAATCATGTACTTTTGAACCCAGGATTAAACTTTTATATTTTGCGGAGTTAATAACTTTGAGATGAAAAAAATTCTTATTATTTATGAGCAGGAAAGTAATCCTGCTAAGATCAAAGACATACTTGAAACATCAATACACAATATTATAGTTCTAACAACAAAATCCGGACTTGACATCTTAAAAATAGCCCAGGAAGAACAACCCGATACTATTATTTTTGATATCATCACACAGGAACCTGATTACTGCCGAATTTGTAAAAGACTAAAGAAAGATGAGTTAACAAAAAATATTCCCGTGCTAATGATGTTGGCAAGCAAAGCCGATATCGAAAGTCATGCAAAAAATTTTAAAGGCTGTGTTGATGCTTTCTTATCAAAACCAATCGAAACAAACGAACTTTCTGCACAAATCAGCCTAATGTTAAGAATTAAGGAGGCTGAAGACAGGTTGCATGCTGAAAAAGAACAATTAGAGATAACAGTTTATAAAGATTTAAGGGAGAGTGAAGAAAAATTCAGGACTTTGGTAGAAAACATGTCCGATATCATTTTTCAAATTGATTCTGAACTGAGAATAATTTCACTGAACTATGCTGCCAAAGAATTGATTGGAAAAAAAACAGAAAACATTATTTCTAAACGAGTTTCCGACATATTTCCACCTGAAATTTCAGAGAATTATGAAAAAACTTTACGCATGGTCTTTGAAACCTCTGAACCTGTGGTAACAGATTCCATGTTAAAAATAAATAATTCCAAATTGTTTATCAACACTAAATTAACTCCGATTTTAGACGAAACGGGAAAAGTTAAATCCGTTATCGGTGTTAGCAGGGACATCACCGAACGCAAGCAGGCGGAGGAAGCTCTGCGGGAAGGTGAAGAAAAATACCGTGCCATTTTTGAAGCAACCGGTACAGCAACTTTGATTG
>CAZBSL010000012.1:26184-31918 GCA_964494265.1 uncultured Bacteroidales bacterium | reverse complement strand
CTTCCAAATATATCTGTTTTGCATCTGCAAGATTTCCCTCAGCTTTTAATATTTCCGCATATTGAGTATCGATCACTATATCGCTAACATTGAGTAATTTGGAGTAAAAAACCATTTGCTTTGCAAAACTAAAATTGCAAATTTCAAGTGATCTTGAAGATAAATCACATAATGATTTAACGATATGTTTAGGAGAGCTATTTTCTTTTTGGTAATTTAAAAGATCGAGAATTTCATTATCAATTTTTGCCAGTTTGCCTTCAAATAAATATTTTATTATATAATCTTTATAATTGTCTATTTTTGATTTATCAAAAAAACTTAAATATTTTGAAGCTCTTTTTGCCTTCTCTCTACGTCTAGCAGCTTTTCTAAAACTCTTTTTCCCTTTTTTATGTTTTCTGTTTCTACCAACATCCTTGATGTATTCTAGTATATAATTAGTTATTTTATCATCAAATGAAATATTGATACCTAAAGAATTTAAGTCATCTTGAATTAACAATGATAAATCTTCTTTTAATTCTTCATCTTCAGTTAATCTAAGGTCCTTTAATACAAAAGGTAGAATATTAAAAACGTTTCCTGTAATTATTCTTTTTGATGATGTTATATATGAGTATTCTCCTTGTTCGATATATTTTTTTTTCTTTTCAAATATAAAGCTGTCTAAATCATCAAATTTAGGTTCTTCTCTATTTAGCGGAGCAAAAGAGCCATCTGAAAAAACAGCCCACACTCTTTCTTCTTTTAATATCAGAGTAATTAGAGGTGCAGGTTCGCAGTATAATGGATTTGTATAACCTATAATTCTATATTTCATGTGACTGTATTTATTCAAGAAAGGAATTCGGGATAATCTTTTTCGTAGAAGTCCATGACTGTATTCATCATGACCGCCCTAAAGTCCAAGTGACTGCCTTTTTGAAAATCTCTATATTTGACTATTTTTACTAAAGGATATTTATGTGATATGTTATCTAAAATCTCCTTATACTTATTTGCTCTTCTTTTTGGTAGAATAATTGCCAATAAGTTATCTTCTAATGATAAATCATCTAAAGAATGAATTTCAAATGCCCTCATCCTTAAGTCAATGGGAGAATTAGCGGAATGATTTAAAAGTCGTAGAAGGTTTTCTTCTTTAGGGCATTTATGAACGTTGTTGAAACATACTAAACCATTGCAATAGTTTTCATTTTCCGAATAATATCTTTTTGTAAGTTTTTTTATTCTTTCACCATCGATGAGAGTTAGTTTATAATTAATTTCTAATTCATTAAAACTACATGATAATAAGTGTTTGTATTTATCAGAAAATAAAGCACCTGAATCAAATGGGTAACAAGCATCATGTCGATGAACAGACTCGGGTTTAAAAATTAAACCAATTGGCAAGTCATCAGTTGCTTCAATATTCACATTTTCACCATCTCCTGTTTCGTAGATATAAAAAGGTAACCCATAATATAGATAAATAACTTCTTTTCCTTTTACATCTTTTATTTCAGGATTAGGAAATCTGGAATGCTTTTTTGCCAATGCTCCTTGTTTTAAAATTTTTTCAAAACTTTTCCATCTTGTTGTATGACAAAAAGGTAATAGTTCTAAATCAGTATCTTCATCTTTAATCCATTCCTCTATCATTATATTAAAGTATTAATTTCAATAAACTCCCATTTAAGTTACTTTTCCTTTATTCATATCTCCCATAAAAACCAAGCCGTAAAAGAGTTTTAAATTAAATGTCCTACAAAGTAACACAATCTATTTCAAATTAACAAATAAAATAATAAAAAATATGTAATAATGAATCCGGTCTAAAAATCCATTTCAGCCAATTCCGATAATTATCAGCGATTTTATTTGCATCATAAATTTTAATTATCTATTATTTAAACATCAAGTAAACAATATATTATAACTTTAAATACCATAAGTAAATATGGCAGCATGTTATTAATGATTAAATAAGGTTAAACTCCCTCTATTTTGATCATTTTACTAAGGTTAAAAATAAAGAAATAAGGTTTTTAATGGAACCCTTATCATAAGTAAAACAACCTTAGTAAAAATCGTGAAAGTATTGCAAAAAACCTTCTTACCTTATTAATCTGACTTTCAGCCATCAAAAAAGCCTATCAATCTCAGCTTCATATTTTTTATAAATAAATTGTCTTCTCAGTTTTAAACTGGCAGTTAATTCTCCGGTCTCGACTGTCCAGGGAGTATCGAGAAGTTCAAAGCTCATTATTTGTTCAGTTTTACCAAATGCTGAATTACAAATATCAATTTCTCTTTGGAAGCGTTTTTTGATAACCGGATTAGCAAGCATTTCCTTATTTGAAGAATATTTGATTTCTTTCACATTGCACCATGAACGTAGATGCTCAAAATCAGGAACGACTAATGCGGCAGCATATTTTTGATTCTCACCCAAAACAAAAATTACATCAATGAAAGGAGATTCTTTAAATTTATTTTCCATTAATTGCGGACTAATATATTTCCCGAGCGAGGTTTTAAATATTTCTTTTTTTCGGCCTGTTATTCGTAATTGTCCGGTTTCTTCAATATTCCCAATATCACCGGTATGAAACCAACCATCCTTGTCAATAGCTTCTTCGGTGAGCTTAGGGTCTTTATAATAGCCTAACATTAAGTTCGGGCCTTTGCATAATATTTCACCGTCCCCAGCTATTTTAACTTTAACATCTTTTAAAATCGGGCCGACAGTTCCAAATTTAATGCCGTTTTTCCAGAAATTACTTACAGCAATAACAGGAGAAGTCTCTGTTAGTCCGTAACCTTCGAGAACAGGTATTCCGGCGGCAGTAAAAATTCTGGCCAATCTGGGTTGAATGGCTGCACCACCGGATACCATGACTTCTAAATTTCCTCCGAGGGCTTCCTGCCATTTCTTAAATACTAATTTCTTTGCGATTTTTAATTTATATTCATAAAACCATCCGTTAGCACCATCAAGCTCGTATCTCAAACCTAAATTCACCGACCAGAAGAAAATCATTTTTTTTATTCCTTTCAATTTTCTTCCTTTAGATATTATTTTATCATATACCTTTTCTAATAACCTTGGAACCGTTGACATGATTTCAGGCTTGATTTCTTTGATATTTTCAACAATAGTACCGAGATTTTCAGCATAATAAATTGAAATTCCAAGATATTGAAAAAGATAATTAAGCATTCGTTCATAAACATGGCAAAGCGGAAGATAACTGATTGATTTGCCTTCTTCTCCTACCGGTGGAATTTTGGATACGGCTAAAAAATTGCTAATAATATTATTGTGAGACAACATCACACCTTTAGGATTTCCGGTTGTGCCTGAAGTATAAATAAGCGTAGCCATTTCATTAGGTTTTATGCCGGCTTTAATTGATTCAAGCTTTTTAGCTACGGGATTCTGTTTTCCAAGTTCTATTAACTCGCTTAAGTGCTTTACTCCTTCATGTTCTTTAAAAGTATATAAACCTTTTAAAGTTGGAATATCCGGTAATATATGTTCAATTTTCCTTAAAAGTTCTTTTCCGGCAACAAAAACATATTTTACTTCTGCATGATTCAAAATATATTGATAGTCGGATTCGCTAATTGTAGGATAAATGGGAACATGGATGGCTCCTGTCTGTAAAATTCCCATATCAATAAAATTCCATTCCGGACGATTGTTGGAAATGGTTGCAATATTATCGCCTTTTTTTACTCCGAGTTTTAATAAACCGTAACTAATATCGTTAACAATTTCAATGTATTGGTCGATATTATATTTGATCCATTCACCATTTTCTTTTCCGGCAACAACACCTTCTTTTAGTTTGAATTTTTTCTTATATCTTGTTAGTAAATCAAATATTCTGGTAACTTCCATAGCTATTATTTTTTATTTTCAAGATTGCCTGCAATTATATAAAAAAAACCTGAACAATAATCATTGTAACTTATAATTTCAAAACAGTTATTATTTTTTTTTGTTTACCTATTCTCTTATTGATTATAAAAAACCAGATAATCCCTCATTTTATCCAAATCATTAATTGATGATTTAGAAAAAGAAAAATCATTGAAATTTATTTGGAGATTTTCCAATTCGGTTTTATCAAAGAAATTATTTAAAAAGGAAATTAAATTTTCTTCGTCCGATAAAATATTTTCCTTTTGCTTTGCTTTCAAAAATTGAAGAATCCTCAGCCCATCTACTTTATTTTGACATGCTTTAACAAATTGATTTTGGTTTTTATAATTTTTCCTCAAAGGTTCCCATAAAGCTAAAGTGTTAAATTGAGATTGTAGAAAGCTTGTCATTGGGGTTGCAATTTCTTCGGAAAAAAGTTTTGGAAAAAGATCGAAAGTTCGTTTTATTTCATCAAAAAACTTATGCTGATAAATTGGGTATGATGACCAGTCCCCCTTGCTACCTTTTATCATTGCAGGGCCTGTCCCAAAAAAAACTCTATCGGAAAACCTGGCAGCCGGATAAACTTTTTCGGAATTTTGACAAAGTATTTTTCCTGTTTTACATAATTTTTGAAGGAAATAAAAATCCTCGCCGCTTTTATGAGGAGTAATTCCACCAATTCGGCGATAGGATTTCACGGGTAAAACAATTGCCGAGCCGAGCGAAGTGAAACTATACGGATTATTTATTCTCTTAAGATTAATGGAATAATATCTCATATAAATTTCATAATGCAGAATAGCACGGTTGGCAAGCTCATCATCGACAAGCTTATGATAATAAGGTACGGAAAGTGCAGTAATTTCGGGATTGGAATTAAAGTTTTCAATCAAGGACGAAAAATAATTTTCAGAAAATCGAGTATCGGCATCAAGGCTTACTATCAAATCATTTTCATTAGCTTTCTCATTGATTTGATCCATACAAACTTTTCGTGCCCACCCGACACCAAATTTTTTCCCTGTCCATCCGTTTCCGCGACTACTTTTGTCGATGATTGTAATCGAAAAATCCGAGATTTCTTTTAAAAAATTAATAGTATGCTCATTGTCTTTGCAAATATTAATTTTACTCTCATCATTCCAAAATTCATCCGGCTGATTTACGCAAACGAATAATTCAAAATTCCTGAAAGCTTGTTTGCGAATATCAGAAATAAATGCAGGCATGTTTTCCGCCTCATTCATGACTGGAAGGGCAATGAAGATTTTTTGATATTTCTTTTTGGGGATCATTCAATAGTCATTCGCAAAGCTGTTATCCAATTGTCATACAATAGTTATTCTCAAGCCGCTGCATTCACAAAATAGTATAAATTTAATCAATTAACAGCTTTCTTAAATTAGTAAATTCTTAACACGAGATATTTTACTTAAAAAACAAAACTAAAAAATTGTTTTTTAAGACTTTGAAAGCCACTTAATAATCTGTTAGCTGCAATTCTTCAAATAATTCATCATTATTAATAATTTCAACAGCTTTCAAATATCCGTCGTCAACCTCTTTGATTACTTCAAAATACGCATTCATATCCCAGAAATTACGGGCAATTAGTGCTTTTAATTGATGTTTTATAAAGGTTTCGGAATTATTATATCCATCTTCATCAAAATCAACACCTTCTTTTTCTGCATATTTAAAAAATCTATTCATAAATTTTTCATCAACTTCAAATTTCGCATTAAAAGATTTGAAAGTCGGATATTCCTTTTCGATTTTTTTTCGGTTATTATCAACGTAAGTAAGTGTGAAACT
>CAZBSL010000012.1:18970-26084 GCA_964494265.1 uncultured Bacteroidales bacterium | reverse complement strand
CCAAACGATCGTCTCCCGACAATAATTCCTCTGTCCCAATCCTGAACAGCACCCGAAACAATTTCGCTTGCCGAAGCAGAACCTTCATTGATCATCACAATTAACTTTCCATTTTCGAATTCACCTTTAGAAGTCGCTTTAAATTCCTGCAAAGGGCTTTTCAAACCTTTTGTATATACAATTAATTTATCAGAATTTAAAAACTCATCAGAAAGTTTTACGGCAATATCCAAATAACCACCCGTATTTCCTCTTAAATCAAGTATGAGATTTTTCATTCCCTGATCTTTTAATTTTTGTACAGATTCATGGAACTCATCCATTGAAGTACGTGAAAAACGGTTTAATTTAATGAATCCTGTTTCAGGATTGGCCATATATGTTGCATCAATGCTGTTTATAGGTATTTTATCGCGTGTAATTGAATAATCAATCAATCCTTTTTTTCCTTTTCGATAAATAGAAACATCTACAATTGTTCCTTTTTTCCCTCGTAGCCTTTCAAAAACATAATTATTATCAATCTTTGAGCCTGTTGCATCTTCGCCGTTAATTTTAACAATTTTATCACCTGATAATATTCCAAGCTTATCAGAAGGCCCTCCCGGAACCGGAGCAATTACAAGAATTGTGTCTTTAAACAATTGAAAAGAAACACCTATTCCTTCAAAATTTCCAACTAAGGGCTCGTTAGCTTTGTCGATATCTTCTTTGGAAATATACGCTGAATGCGGGTCAAGTTCCTTTAAGGTTTCTATTATTGCATTGTCTATTAAATCCGGCTCATCAATGCTGTCAACATAAGCAAAACGAATTATTTGCATAGCCGTAGCCATTTTTTTCATGGTTTTATTCGGGTCTTGATTTTGTGAGAAGACATTGTTGCTGCCAAGAAAAATCGCTATGATTGTTAATAGTAAGGTGAAACTTAGAATGGTATTATTGTATTTTTTCATTTATTTAATTATTATCAATTTTCATTGAATTTATTAATCTGATTCAAAATTATGTTCAAATCTAAAAGAAAAAACGAATAGAACGGAAATAACTTATCTTTTTATTGTGTTAAAATTTGTTAAAAGTCATTTGTCATTCGCTTGTGTTTTTTTATTATTTTCTTTCCTGGCATTATTAATTGTCATTAACATAGTGTAACTAAGCTGCTATTCTTTAGAATAACAAGTAATTGGATATTAAAATTACAAATTATCTGTCTGTTTAGGCCAAAACTTTTGTAGGTGTTTTCATTGTTTTTCTGCGTCAAAAAATAATCACAAGTATTTAGTTTATTTTTGATTTGACTTATACATTTATTTTTCCGCATAATTTACATATCCTATAATAATCAATACAACAGTCGAATAATTCTTTAATTTTATGTCGATTTTTTTTATTTATGCTATTTGCGTGAATATTTTGGAATTTTTTTTATTATTATTCACAATTTAAAGATTTCTTAAATTAGCAGCCAAAATCATTAGATTTTCAATATGAGAAATAAAACCCTTGTAAAAACAAATAATTATCTTTCCTTAGTAAAGTTCAGTCACACAATATTTTCATTTCCTTTTGCTTTTATTGGGTTTTTTCTGGCAATAAAATTATTTGATTATGATTTCGATTATAAATTATTGATATTAGTTGCTTTAGCTGTATTATTTGCCAGAAATGCTGCAATGGGCTTTAATCGTTTTGTTGATAAGGAAATTGATAAAATTAATCCCAGAACAGCCTTAAGAGAAATTCCTGCTAAAATATTAAAACCCAGATCAGTATTACTTTTTGTAATAATTAATTCAGTTTTATTTATTTTGACTGCATTTTTTATTAATATGCTCTGTTTCTATCTTTCACCGATAGCATTATTTGTGGTTTTAGGATACAGTTTCACAAAACGATTTACTTTTTTATCGCATTTGATTTTAGGACTTGGTTTATCACTTGCACCACTTGGAGCTTTTCTTGCAGTTACGGGCAGTTTTAATATTCTTCCGCTATGCTTCTCTTTTGTCGTAATGTTTTGGGTTGCAGGTTTTGATATAATTTATGCCTTGCAGGATGAAGGATTCGATAAAGATAATAAACTGAAATCTATTCCTGCTTTCTTTGGTAAAAACAAGGCTCTTATTATTTCAATTATTTTTCATCTTTGTTCGGTAGTTTTTATAATTATTGCAGGATTGATAGGGAATTTTGGTATAATTTATTGGTTTGGTTCATTGATATTTGTTGGATTATTGTTTTTCCAACATAGTTTAGTCAGGCCCAATGACCTGAAAAATGTTAACCTTGCTTTTTTTACAACTAACGGATTTGCAAGTGTAATTTTTGCAGCTTTTGTTATCGGAGATTTGTATTTGAAGGTTTAATAGAATTATAATTATTTTATCTTCCTAAAGACTCATAGATCAAAATCAGAAATTTATTAACATTTCCCTAATTAGCTCTCCTGTAAATTTATAGAAGAATTTTAAATACTAATTGGTCTCTTTAATCAAATAAATATAAACAGGAAAGTGATCGCTATAACCTCCCTGATAAACTCCACCTGCGTAAGTTCGTAATGGATAACCTGCGTATCTTCCTTCTTTATTTTTAAGAAATTTTTTATTAAAAACACCTGCTTTATAAAACTTAAAATCATTTCTATTTTCGCCTACTAAACCAGGAGAAATTACTATTTGATCAAACAAATTCCAGGAGTCGCGCCAAGCTAATGAACCTATTCCTTTCTTAAACAAATTTTCCATCGGATTGTATAAATATCCGTCAGGAATTTTATTAATTTTACCCGAAGTTTTCAAGTGGTCTTTCACACTCGGATCAACCGGATCATCATTAAGGTCACCCATAACGATAACTTTAGCATTTTTATCAATTTGCATGAGTGAGTCGGTAATTGACCGAGTGAGATCAGCAGCGGCAATCCTGAGTGGGCGGCTTCGCTTCTCCCCTCCCCTACGTGATGGCCAATGATTTACGATAATACTTAGAGGTTCACCATCAAAAAGACCGGAAACCAATAATTGATCACGTGAAAAGAAATCATCCCTACCTTCAATTCCTAATTCATATGATACACTTCCTGTTACAGTAAAATATTTTGGCTGGTAAAGCAAACCAACATCAACTCCTCTTTTATCAGGCGAATCGTAATGAACAATTTTATAATTATATGGTTTTAAAGCCGGAGTATTAACTAAATCTTCCAAAACATCAATATTTTCAATTTCCGAAACACCGATTATGGCAGGTGCATCTTTCGTTAAATCGTTTCCAACCTGAGCAATCACTTCTGCAAGCATATCTAATTTAACGAGATAGCGATCCGGAGTCCAGCGATTTCGTCCTTCAGGAGTAAATTCCTCATCTCTTACATTCTCAGTATCAATGGTATCAAAAAGATTTTCAAGATTATAAAACGCGATACATCCAATTTTATATTTCTTTTCTTGAGCATTTGAATTTAGGGCTGAAAAGAGAAATAAAAAAAGCAAGATGCTTTTTACAGAATAAATTAACATAAATCTTTTTTTGCTAATGGAGTTTTTCATATCAAGAATTCTTAATTTTCAAATATATTTTTCGCAAAAGTAAATATAAATTCTTATATTAAAATGGATAAATGATTAAATTACTAAACTACATTAAAACATTAAAAAAATCATTATACGAGTCAATAATGTGGAAAAGCTTAGATTTAATAAATAGTATTTCTGTTTTTTACTTGATATTATTTAAAGTATAAATTTTTATAATTTTTCAAATTATTATATTAAGATTAATTATTTGTAAATTCTATGTAATAGAACTTTGATGTTATTAAAAATTATGTACTTTTGCCCCCTTATAAATTTTTTTTTCATAAAAAGAGTTAAATTATAAGCGATATAAAAATATAACATAATAATATTTAAATGAAGAAACTCTGTTTTACGTTATTACTTTTAATGATTTTTGTTACAACTGTTGTTTCTCAAAGAGATACAACACTAACAAAACAAGAAGTTCAGGAAGTTCCGGTAATATCAATTTCGGCAGCTGAACTTGAGAATGATGAAGATATGCAGGATATTTCCAGTTTATTATCATCATCAAACGATATTTTTGTATCCACCGCCGGATATACATTTGGCCGAGCCCGATTCCGAATCAGGGGATTAAATACAGAAAACACAAGTGTTTTACTGAATGGAATCCCAATGAACAATATAGAATCAGGCCGGGTTTTCTGGTCAGTTTGGGGAGGACTTAATGATGCAACCCGGAATAAGAATATTAAAACAGGCATTACATCATCTAAACTCTGTTTTGGTGGAATTGGAGGTGTATCTAATATTATCACAAGAGCATCAAGTTATAGTAAGGGAATGAAACTAACTTATTCATCGGCAAACAGAAGCTATACAAACAGAATAATGTACACCATGTCAACCGGATTGATGGATAATAATTGGGCAGTTACATTTTCTGGCTCAAGGCGATGGGCAAACGAAGGTTATATTAAAGGAACTTTTTATGATGCCTTTAGTTTTTTCTTATCAATAGAGAAAAAGTTAAATGATTCGCATAGTTTCGGATTAATAGGTTTCACAACTCCTAACGAACGTGGCAAACAAGGTGCTTCAACTCAAGAGGCCTATGATTATGCCGAAACAAATTTCTATAATCCTTATTGGGGATACCAAAATGGTAAAGTCAGAAACTCAAGGGTCAGTTATTATGAAACTCCCATGTTAATCGGAAGCCATTATTGGACAATTGATAACAGCTCAAAGCTTACTTCATCAGTTTATTACTCCTACGGAATAGGTGGCTCAACCGCCTTGGATTGGGGTGATGCCGAAGACCCAAGGCCTGATTATTACAGAAATATGCCAAGCTATTACACAGGTGATGGAGAGGAAACCGATTATAGTGAAAAGTTGGCGAATTGGAATTCGACAGCAGGCAGGCAGATGAATTGGGATGCATTTTACTTTGCAAATAGAAAAAATTTACGTACAATCACCGATGCTAACGGAATAAAAGATAATACATTTACAGGCTACGAAGCAAAATTCCGTGTCGAAGAAAGACGTAACGACCTTAGTAATTTAGGTTTTAACTCAGTTTATAATAAAACCATTAATGAAAACATTGATATTACGGGAGGAGTAAATTTATCATGGTTTCAGGGCTATCATTTTAAAGTTTTGAACGATTTAATTGGTGCAGACTTTATGGTTGATGTTGACAAATATTCAGATGATTCAACTGCAATGCAGAATGATATTCGAACTCCAAACAGAATTATTACTAAAGGTGACCGATTTGGATATGATTATACTTTAAATGTAAATAAATACGAAGTTTTCGGACTAAGTGAATTTACTTATACTATGATAGATTTTTATGTAGGGGCCAGTTTGTCAAAAACTCAGTTCTGGAGAACAGGAAGAATGCAAAACGGCAAATTCATGAATTCTTCTCTCGGTGATTCCGAAAAACAAAATTTCAATAATTTTGGAATAAAAGGTGGGTTCACTTATAAAATAGACGGCAGGAATTTTATCACCGGAAATGCTGAATATTTAACCAGAGCACCTTACGTACGAAATGCTTATGTTTCACCTCGTACAAGGGATAACATTATAAAGGATTTAGGAAGCGAAAAAATCACTTCCGGAGACATCAGTTATATTTTCAGATCACCGTTTTTGAAATCAAGATTAACATTTTATTATGCTGAAATTAAAGATCAGACTTGGGTAAGAGGAATATTTTTCGATGACCTAAAAGTATTCGGAAACTATATTTTAACAAACCTTAATACACGTAATACAGGTATGGAACTTGGCCTTGAAGCAAAAGCAACACCAACTCTTACATTTACAGGGGTTGCCTCTTTAGCACAATTCATTTATAGTTCAAATCCAAATGCCACCATCTCGGAAGATGATAATGCCGAACTGGTTATAGAAAACCAAACAATTTATTTTGATAAAAGGCCTCAAGGCGGAATGCCGCAAACAGCAGTTTCGCTCGGTGCAAAATATTACTCACCAAAATATTGGTTTGCCGGAATTAGCTGGAATTATTATGATGAATCTTATCTGACAATGTTCCCGGGCAGAAGAACTTCGGAAGCAGTAGATGGAATGGATGTTGACAGCCCAATATGGAATGAAACTCTTAATCAGGAAAAACTACCTGATAATTTCACCTTCGATTTGTTTGTGGGTAAATCCTGGAAAATCGACAAATATTATATCTCAGTTAACTTAAGCGTGAGTAATCTTTTAGACAATAAAGATATTATTAGTAATGGTTACGAACAATATCGTTTTACTTCGGCGGATGTTGATAAATTTCCACCAAAATATTATTATATGTATGGACGTCAATATTTTCTGAATGTAAGTATCAGAATGTAAGTTAAAAAATATTATTAATTAGAAATAAATAAACATAAAATATTCATGAAAAAAGCAAATAACATTTTCGCAGGGTTTTTGGCTGCACTTTCAATGGTAATTGTATTAAGTGGTTGTGTAAAAAATAATTATGATGACCCACCTGTAACTTCAGTTCCTTTTGATGCAAATAAAATTTATACTATTGAGCAACTTAAACAAATTTATGCCGATAGTGGAGACTATATATTTAACGATATCTATTCGGTATATGCAACAGTTACTATGGATGATGCCACCGGAAACATCTATAAAAGTGCTTTCGTACAAAACAACAACGAGGGAATAGAATTATTTTTAAATGCATCAGGATTATATCAGGGTGATTCTATTAGAATAATGTTGGATGGCACTAAAATTTCTATGTATCATGAACTAATGCAAATTCAAGACGTGCATGTTGATTCAAATATTGTAAAACTAAAAACCCTGGTTAATATTGAACCGGAATTAGTTACAATGGCTGATATTTATACTGGAAAATATCAATCAAAAATTATTAAATTAGAAAATGTTCAGTTTGTTCAAACTGATTTGGGGAAAACTTATGCAGACGCAGAAAACCTTATATCAGAAAACAGAACATTGGAAAGCTGCGATGGAAGTACAATATTAGTACGTACAAGTGGTTATGCAACATTTGCAGGCGAAAAACTTCC
>CAZBSL010000012.1:0-18870 GCA_964494265.1 uncultured Bacteroidales bacterium | reverse complement strand
GTACAATATTAGTACGTACAAGTGGTTATGCAACATTTGCAGGCGAAAAACTTCCAACCGGAAAAGGTTCAATAATTGCAATTGTAAGCGTTTATAATGATGATATTCAACTTGTAATTAGAAGATTGAGTGAAGTAAATCTAACAGGTGAAAGATGTGATGGCGGTGATATAATTCCTGTTGATGAAATACATGAGTATTTCGATGGTGCAACTCCATATGAAAATATTGCTATACAAGGATGGTATAATATTATTGAAGTGGGCGACCGTGCATGGCAGGGAAAAGAATTTAGCGGTGATTTATATGCACAAGCTACCGGATATAGTTCAGATTTGGCAGAAATGGTAACTTGGTTAATTACACCACCGGTTAAAATGGATGAAGCAAAAGTTCTTACATTTGTAAGTGCTAAAGCATATTGGGAACATACTACTAATGTGCCATTTACGGTTTTGGCTTCTACTGATTTTGACGGATTAGATGTTTCAGCGGCAACCTGGACTAAATTAAATGCGGATATTGCTAATGAGAATAGTGCTGATAATGCATGGATTGAATCGGGAGATGTTGATCTTTCAGGATTTACCGAAAATGTTTTTATTGCATTTAAATATGTTGGAAGTGATACCGAATCAACAAGCTTCAGGATTGATGATGTTGTGGTTTCTACCGGCGGCGGTGGCGGCGATGAAGGCGTAACCTCAATTGATGAAAACTTCCAAACTCAGGTTAATTACGAGGATATTAATATTCCGAAATGGACTAATATAAATGAAATTGGAGGCAGAAAATGGCAGGGAAAAGAATTTGAATCTGAAATATACGCACAAGCCACATCATACAATTCACTTGAAGAAAATGTTTGTTGGTTAATTACACCAAAAATAGCTCTTGATGAAATGACTAATCCCAAATTTTCTTTCGAAAGTGCTATGGCTTATTGGGCTCATGATGGTTTTAGCGTTCTCATTTCAACTGACTTTGATGGTTCAGATCTGACTGCCGCAACATGGACACCATTAGATTGTATTATTGCAGGAGAAAACAGTGGTGATCACACTTGGGTTTCATCTGGTGATATTGATCTTTCTTCTTATTCGGGATATGCTTATATTGCATTCCGATATGAAGGAAATGGTAATACTTCTGAGACCACATCTTATAGGGTTGATAATGTTGTTCTTACAGATGAGTAAAGAAGACTTATGTATAAAACTGTTTCTTAGGTGTTAAGAAAATTTTTATAAAATAATATAATGACGCAGAAGCAATTTATTAATTGCTTCTGCGTTTCTTTTTATTACATTTGAAAAAAAAATAAAGTGTCAGATAGTTTAGTAATAATTCCAACATTCAACGAAAAGGAAAACATTGAGAAAATTATCAGAAAAGTTTTTTCTCTTGAGAAGGAATTTGATATTCTGATCGTTGAAGATAATTCTCCTGACGGAACTGCCAAAATTGTTAAAAAACTAATAAATGAATTTTCCGATAGATTGTTTATTAAAGAACGAAAGGGAAAACTCGGGCTTGGAACGGCATATATTGCAGGATTTAAATGGGCTTTAGAAAAGAATTATGAATTTATCTATGAAATGGACGCCGATTTTTCACATAATCCTAATGATTTGCTCAGACTCTATGATGCCTGCAAAAATGGAGACGGAGATGTTGCAATCGGTTCAAGATATATAACGGGTGTAAATGTTGTAAACTGGCCAATGGGCAGAGTTTTGATGTCGTATTATGCTTCAAGTTATGTGAGGTTTATTACTCGTATGAAAGTTAGAGACACTACTGCCGGTTTCAAATGTTATAGAGCTAAAGTTTTAAGAACCATAAATCTTGATAAAGTTAAATTTACTGGCTATGCTTTCCAAATTGAAATGAAATTCACGGCATGGAAACTGGGTTTTAATGTAGTTGAGGTGCCTATAATTTTTACTGACCGCACCGAAGGAACTTCAAAAATGAATAAAAGCATTTTTAAAGAAGCCATTTTCGGAGTAATTGACTTAAGATTTAGAAGTATATTTAATCGTATTAAACCAAATACCTTAAATCAATAATTTAAATATTTGTAAATATTGAGTAATTAGAGTGATTAAAGTTCAAAGTACCTAATTTTACGAAAATCTTCTCGCCTAAAATGAATAAAAGAATTTTCATAATAAATGCAAATATCGTTAACGAGGGAGAAACTTTTTTTGGTGATGTTTTAATTGAAGATGGAATTATTTTTGAGATTTTTCGAAGAAAACATGAATCACCTTTTTATCAAGAAAATAAAGATATTAAAATAATTGATGCAAAAAATAATTATCTTTTTCCAGGTTTGATCGACGACCAAGTTCATTTTAGAGAACCCGGCTTAACTTATAAGGCTGATATTGCTACTGAAAGTAGAGCTGCTGTCGCCGGAGGAATTACTTCATTCATGGAAATGCCAAATACTGTTCCAAATGCCGTAAATCATCAATTATTAGAAGAAAAATACAAATTGGCCTCCCAGAAATCACTCGCAAATTATTCGTTTTATTTAGGGGCAACTAATGATAATTTGGATGAAATTCTGAAAGCCGATCCTAAGAAAATTTGTGGTTTAAAAGTATTTATGGGTGCTTCGACAGGAAATATGTTGGTTGACGATAAGAATGCTTTGGAAAAGATTTTTTCAAAATCCAAACTATTAATTGCAACCCATTCGGAAGATGAGAAAATAATTCAAGAAAATTTTAAAAAGTATAGAAATAAGTTTTTCGAGAATGTACCTATTGAAATGCATCCGAAAATCAGAAGCGAAGAAGCTTGTTTTAAATCTTCATCTTACGCGGTTGGGCTTGCCAAAAAGTATTCTTCACGTCTTCATATTCTGCATTTATCAACTGCTAAAGAACTTGATTTGTTTGATAGTTCTATTCCATTAAAAGATAAAAAAATTACTGCCGAGGTTTGCGTCCATCATTTATGGTTTAACGAAAATGATTATAAAAAATACGGAAACCGCATAAAATGGAATCCGGCAATTAAAACCACTCTTGACCAAAAAGCTTTATTCAAGGGAGTTTTAGATAATAAACTTGATGTGATAGCCACCGACCATGCACCCCATACTTTGAACGAAAAAAACAATACCTATTTTAAAGCTCCTTCAGGAGGGCCTTTGGTTCAACATTCCTTGTCGGCAATGCTTGATTTTTATAATAAAGGGATGATCAGCCTGGAGAAAATTGTTGATAAAATGTGTCACTCTCCGGCAATTTGTTTTAAAGTTAAAAAGCGTGGATTTATTCATAAAGGATATTTTGCAGATTTGACAATTGTAAATTTAAATTCACCATGGAAAGTCAAAGAATCCAATATTTTATCAAAATGTAAATGGTCGCCTTTTGAAGGCCATGTTTTTAATTCAATAGTTACTCACACTTTTGTAAACGGTAATTTAGTTTATGAAAATGGGAGTTTTGATGAAAACAAAATGGGCGAAAGGCTTTTATTTGATTAAAATTGAATTGGAAAAAAGTAATGGAAATTAATTGAAAATTGAATCATCATTAAATAACCTTCGTAAAATCATAAAATAACAAAAAGAAAAAAATGAGACTAAAAACTTTTGCAATTTTTATCCTTACATTAATCATGCTTGGAGCATGCACTTCCGAACTGGAAGAAGTAGTTGATTCGACTTATCCCGAAGGTTCAAAAAAAGTAATAAAATATTATAAAAAAGAAGCTGATAAGCAAATATTAGTTAAAGAAACCGGTTATTATCCTGATGGAAATAAGCAATTTGAAGGTTGCATTGATAATGATAAACGTCATGGAAAGTGGACATATTGGTATAAAAATGGAAACCTATGGAGTGAAGGTTCTTTTAATCATGGCCTTAATGACGGATTGCGTACGACTTACCACGAAAATGGGAAAATTTATTATCAGGGTGAATACGATAACGGCAAAAGGGTTGGCAAATGGAAATTTTATGATGAAGATGGAAAATTTGTTAAGGATATTGAGTATTAAACTTTTCTCTTTATTTTTATATTATTGATTTCAAATGTGATGCCATGATTTTAATGGGATGTAATAAACTCAAGAAAATTATTCCTGTTATTTAATAACGAAAATAGAAATATTTACGGTTAACCATAATTTCTTAAGGAAAAATACTAGTTTAGAAATTAAAAAATAAAATCTTGTAAAAATTCCCCTTCTTCCATAAGTCCGAGTTCATTGAGTTTTTCTAAACCTGGAACACCTTCTTCATTCCATCCGCGGATTTTGTAATACTCATTGAGAAGCGGTTCAAATTCAATTTTATATCCTTTTGAAAGTCCGTGTTCAAGAGCATTATCTAATAATCTTTTTGGTAGAGTATCGTCAGCCCGAGATTTTCCTTCTCTAAGGTTAAATAATTTTTCGATAGTCCAAATTCTTTCACCTGTTTTCAGTAGTGCGTTTCCATCCATTTCAATTCCTGTTACTGCAGAAAGGAGTTGTGCGTAAAGATCGGGAGTCAGGGCAAAAGAAGTAAACAAGCAAGCAATCATTGAATCAATCGTCGCTGTCAGGTCTTGAAACAATTTATTTAATCCCGATTTTCCTTTTGATTGAAATCTATTGATAGCAAATGGTGTAGCCAATGCTTCGGCGCTTATCAGATAAGAACGAAGATGACAACCGCCTCTGTTATTTGTTGCAAGAGCAATGCTCATACCATGAAATCCTCTCGGGTCATAAGCAGGCAACTCCAATCCTTTTACGTGCATTGCAATTTCGGGATGGCCATATTTCTCAGCCAAGCGGGCACTACCCATCCCAAGTTCTTTTCCTAAACCCTCAGCTTTTCCTATTAATTCGCTCAATTTGACAATTGCTTCCGAGTCGCCAAATTTCAAATCACGCCCAAGTATTTTTCTGATTTGCATGTAAGTTTCATCAGAAAAATATCCTTTTTCGGATAATTCCATGGCACAAGCAATTGTGTTTCCTGTAGAAATTGTATCAATTCCATATTCATTACAATTATAATTTGCATTAATTATTTCCTCAAGGTCGTCAACTCCGCATAAAGCCCCAAATGCCCATATAGTCTCAAATTCAGGCCCCTTTCCTGCTCTTTTCGAAGTTTTTGTAAGGCGGGCGCAGGCAATAGGACAACCTGCACAAGGTTGTCTTTTATCAAAATATAATTCTTTAAACGGTTCAGCTGAGATTGATTCGGAATCAACAAAATAAGCCTCTTGAAAATTTCTTGTAGGCAAAGCTCCATAACGATTAATGACTTTGACCAAAGCGGGCGTCCCGTATTCTTTTAAAGTATCTTTAGTGAGGGGAGCTTCACCGATAAATGTTCTCCATTTTTTAATGGCCGTTTTTAGAACTTCGTTGTTAACAAAAGGAGTATTAATATTTCCGTAAACAACAACTGCTTTCAAATTTTTTGATCCCATAACGGCACCCAAACCTCCACGTCCGGCAGCATGATTTTTTTCATTCATAATTCCGGCAACATTGAGTTTGTTTTCGCCTGAAGGCCCGATACATGCCACCCCGGAATTTTCATTTGTTTTTGATAATAAAATATCTGTTGTTTTATGAGTGTTCAATCCCCAAACTTCTAAGGCATCACGAATTTCTATTTTAGAATCTGTAATGAAAACATAGCATGGTTTTTCTGAAATCCCTTCGATAATTAAAACATCAAAACCTGTAGATTTAAGATCAAGTCCAAAATGTCCTCCGGCTGAACATGCATTAATAGTATCTGAAAGCGGTGATTTTGAAACAATTGAAAAACGACTTGTCGTAGGAGCATTAATGCCGGTTAGAGGGCCGGTTGCAAAAATAAGCTTGTTTTCGGCACTCAATGCATCTGTTTTTCCTTCTATTTCATCGAATAAAATTTTTGAAGCGAGGCCCCGGCCTCCGATATAATCAATAAGGAGTTTTTCGGGAATTTCCTCAGTTTTATAAGAATTTATACTTAAGTTGATTCTAAGTAACTTCCCATGATATCCACCTTTTAATGTCTTCATTTGTTTATTTTTTTGTTTGTATTTTTAGATTTTGGAAATTAGAAATTCAAGATAAGTCTAAATTACGGCTACACATATAAAATTAGATAAATTTAAATCATATAAGGCAATGTAAGTTTCTTTCTTATATGTTCTTATATTTCTTATATGGTTCAAAAAAATAAGATTATCCAACTTTACGCATATAGCCCAAATTTCTAATTTCAAGTTTCATTTATTGATATTTCTAAAATTCTTTATGTTTTCTATACTCCTTAAATTTACATTCGTGGCAATAACGATTACTTTCTTCACGCAAGTCAACTCGCAATTTGCTTGTATTATTAAAAGGGCAAATTGTACAAGGTATTACTCCGGCATCAATCCAGTCGTCAGTTGCATATTTCAACCATTGCATTGAAGATATGATTGTTAAAGGTTTGCTGGTCCCTAACCTGAAAAGATTAGGAGTTTGTAAGGATTTTTCAGCTGCTCCGACATAAATTAATCTCATGGCAGTCATCGCATCTGAAATTCCTCCGGCTGCTTTCACTCCCATATCCGGCCCTACAACCTCTCTCATAATCCTAATATGTTCGGGAGTAGCACCATAAGCATCCATTCCGGTTGAATTTTTTATAAAATCGGCATTTGAAACAGACACAATTTCAGAAACTTTATATAATTCGGCTACCGTAAGTTCCGATGATCTGATAATGACTTTCACATGTTCGCCACCAGAAGCATCACAAACCGCATTGATTTCTTCGAGAGTATATTCCGGGTCTTTTTTGAAACGCCCTACATTAATAACCATGTCGAGTTCAATCATTCCCTTGCCTTCGCCTCTGACTTCTCTACTCTTTTTTACGGTATGAGTAGAAATTTCGGCTTTTGTGTTTATGTCAAGCTTACCAAGCGGAAAGTCTATCACATAACATTCTTTTATTTTTGTTCCTTTAAGGAGCGAAGGTAAAATGTCGGAACCCTCAACCGGATTAACACAAATTGAAGCACAATTGTAGGTTTTTGCCCAATCAACCATTTTTGCTATTTTGGGCGATTGTGTATCAGCACTTAAATCGGTTACATCCAGAAAAGAAGCAATTCGTTCAGGGGTAAATTCCTGAATTATTTCTTTCATTTTGTGTTTGGAAAACTCAACAAGCGGTGTGCGGACTGTATTTTTCTTTTCCATTATATTCTAATAATTAGTTTCATAAATAAAAGTTTTTTACAAAAATTCATTCGAAAATTAAATAAATGCAAAAGACAAAATTACAAATAAAATGAGAAAAATTAGAAATATAAGGAATACTTAAATTATAAGGAAAATTGTTATATTGTTAAATTGTTGTGAGTTAATCAATAAATGTCAGCTATTGAACTTTTTATTTGATTCATACATGATTAGGAGTTGTTTGATTTGCAAGAGGCTGACACACTTAGAAGGTTTAAATTGTAAATTATTGATTATTGATTATCAAATGATTAAAAAGGCCTATTTCGAAATATATACGGGAGTATTAATTGAGACCAAATCGAATAATTTAATTACATCATTATTTTTCATTCTGATACAGCCGTGTGAAGATGATTTACCAATCAATCCTTCTTCGTTGGTTCCGTGAATATAAATATATCGGTTATATGAATCTATTTTACCATCTCTATTAATTCCTTGTTCCAGGCCTTTAAGCCAGAGTATTCGGGTAGTTATAACATCTTTAGGCGAGTCGGTTTTGTCAGTATAAATTTCTGCAATTTCTCCTGTAAATTTTCTTCCTTTAATGATTCCTCCATAAGGAACTTTTGAACCGATTTTTCGGGCAATGCAATGCAAACCCAGAGGAGTTTTATTGCTTCCGCTCTGATTTCCAATTCCATATTTTGATGATGATATTGGAAACTTATTTACGCAGCTATCGTTCTCAAATAAATAAAGTAATTGATCAGAAATGTCTATTATTACATACTGTTTCTGAGACGGAAAATAGTTTTTGATTTTTTGTTCAATATCTGTAAAATCCTGGGAATAAGAAGTATGAAATATTAAGAAAAAGAATCCTGATAGTAAGTGTATTTTTTTCATTATTAAAACTAACGAACCAAATTAATAATTCTGATTTAATCAGGGAGAAATTTAATGTTTTGTTACAAAATACTAAAATAGAAACTACAACACCAAATTTATAGTCCATCATAAAAACAATGAAATAAGTTTCAATAAATAACAGAATTCTTACTTCAATTTATTTTTGTACTTTAGCACAAATTTAAATCTAAAAAATCTATTACTATGGCACAAGAAGAAATTAATATTAAGAAAATTTTACCGATCGGAATTGTAATTATTGCTATAATTTTAGTAATTGTCTTTTGGAATAGTATGACAATTACAATTGAGGCAGGACATGGCGGAGTATTATTCCGAAAATTTGGCGGAGGTATCGATACAACAAAAACTTATAGCGAAGGATTTCATTTCATGGCACCCTGGAATGACATGATTCTTTATGAAACACGTCAACAGGAGACAGCCGAGGAGATGAATATATTATCATCTAATGGCCTTGAAATCAAGGTTGATGTATCGGCTTGGTACCAACCGCTTTATAGTCAAATAGGTGTTTTACATTCAACAATCGGAAAGGATTATTTGCATCGCGTAATAATTCCGGCACTAAGAGCTTCTGCACGATCTGTGATCGGCCGATATACACCCGAACAAATTTATTCAACGAAAAGAGATATTATTCAGGATGAAATTTTTGTTGAAACAAAAAAGATTTTAGAAAAAAAATATGTTCAGATAAATCAAATATTAATTCGTTCGATAATTTTGCCTCCAACCATCAAGCAGGCTATTGAAAGTAAGTTGAAACAAGAACAGGAATCACTTGAATACGAATTTAAACTGGAAATTGCTGAAAAAGAGGCAGAACGCCAAAGAATTGAAGCTGACGGAAAGTCAACTGCAAACAGGATACTAAGTGCAAGTTTGACAGATAAAATTCTTAGAGATAAAGGCATAGAAGCAACTTTGAAACTGGCCGAATCGCCAAACTCCAAAGTGGTTATTGTAGGTAGTGGCAAGGATGGATTACCTTTAATTCTTGGAGACAGTAGATAGAAAATGGAAATTAGAAATTGGAAATTTTGCTATCTCCTGAATTTCCAATTTCTGAATCCATTTCCGGCTTTTGTTAATATAATCTGCAAAAAATGAAGTATCTATAAAAAAATACTTGAATGTCAAATCAAATTAAAATTAAAAACAAGAAAGCTTCTCATGAATTTTTTCTTGTTGAAAGATTTGTTTGTGGAATTAAACTCACAGGGACTGAAATTAAATCAATCCGCGATGGCAAAGCGAGCCTTGCAGATTCATATTGTGCATTCGAGAAACATGAACTTTTTGTAAAAGGAATGCATATTGCCGAATACAGGCTTGGCACACACTATAATCATTTACCTAAACAAGACAGAAAATTATTACTGACCAAAAGAGAGCTAAAAAAACTTTTGACTAAAGTTACAGAAAAAGGTTTTACAATTATCCCGGTTACTTTGTTTATTAATGAAAAGGGATTGGCAAAATTAGAAGTTGCATTAGCAAAGGGTAAACATTTTTATGATAAAAGAGAATCATTGAAAAAGAATGATATAAAACGGGAGATTGAGCGTTCTTCAAGTGATTATTAAATACGATAGAAGTACAATTGAAATACGATAGAAGTACAATTGAAATACGATTGAAACACAATGGAAATACGATGGAAATAAAGTAAATATGATATCATTCTAACGACCTAAGGACGTCCGTACGAAGCAAAGCAAGCGACACGAAGTTAGCCCGTACGAAGTGAAGCAAGTCCGTATGGATGGATAAATACTTCAACCAATTACTACAAATTACAATGAATTACATAATAAAAAAGTCTCTGGTTATTATATTTATTTTACCCATCCTATTTTTCAGCAAGATTTCTTTGGCTCAAAATGAAGATGAGAAAATTAAATGGTATTCTTTTGAAGAAGCGATTGAACTCAATAAAGAAAATCCAAAAAAATTGTTTATTGATGTTTACACCGATTGGTGCAGTTGGTGCAAAAAAATGGACGCAACAACTTTTTCAAATTCTGTGATCGTTAAATATATGAACGAGAATTATTATCCTATAAAATTCGATGCCGAAAGTTCTGAAACTATTACCTTTAATGATGAAGAATTTATCAATAAAAATACAAGTGGAAGAAGATCAACGCATGAGCTTGCTAAAACATTGTTGAGAGGAAAGCTGTCTTATCCGTCTTACGTTTTTATGAATGAAAAAAATGAACTGATAACTATTGTTCCCGGATATCTTTCGGCTGCAAGACTTGAACCGATTCTTCATTATTTTGGTGAAGATGCATATATTTCAAAAGAATGGCCGGTTTTTCAAAAGACATTTAAAAGTCAGATTGAATAGGCTTTGAGTTAATAATAATTTAAACCATATAAGAAATATAAGATAATATAAGAATCCAACTTATATGTCCTTATATTTCTTATATGGTTCAAAAAAAATGAAAACATCCAACTTTGCGTGCAAACAAGATGGATTTTAAAATCTCTTATCCTATCTCATTTATCAATAATTTCAAAACCAATTGAAATACTCTCTCCATTTTCATCAACTATAGTAATTGTGTGTTTACCGATTGGCGGGCTGACTTCCTTTTGATGATAGTTCTCGGTTTGACCGATATAGGTTTCATCAAGATGCCAAAAAACTTTTGATTCGGGAAAGCGGTGAGCTACTTCAAAAATTGCTTTTCCCCGGCTTCCGTCCAATTCAAGAGGGATATAAATTTTCGAATCTTTTTTAGGGAAGATAAATTGTAATGAATTATTAGAGGCTTGTTTTTCGCAATCATTCCTGAAAGGAGGAAGAATTAAATAATCAGGGTTTTTAAATTTATAATATAATTCCTGAACAGGCGGAAGCACAAACCACGCCTTGTGAATCATTTTTGAAACATCTTCGCATTCACTTGATACTCTATAATTATTTTTATCAAGATGAATAATTATATGATAAGGACAAGGTGAAGTCCTTAGGCCTGCTGATTGAACCCACATCGAATCAATAGTATTGCAAATTGGGGATGCCCTGTGTCCGCTTTTCCGGCAAACAGGTATTTGCTTCATTTCATCAAATGGTTGAAAAAACCATTCGGAAGGAGATAATAAATTGAAAACATCAAACATAATCGGAGCAGCGGTTTTTATGCCAGTCAGCCCTGACCTTCCTTCGCCATCGGCATTACCAACCCAAACTCCTACAACATAATCGGGCGTTACACCAATTGCCCATGCATCCCGAAAACCAAAACTTGTACCTGTTTTCCATGCAATGTTTTCGGATGAAGAAAAATAATCCCAACCGGCTTCTTCATCAGGGCGGTTTACAGCAAGTAAAGCCTCGAAAGTCAAGTAAATTGAAGCTGCCGATAAAATCCCATCCTCTTTCAGTTTTTTCGATTCTTTAATTTCTGATTCTTTTTCTAAAAAATATGTTGGAGGATGAATATCATTATCCGAATATTTTCCACTATTATATGAAAAATTATTTAAAACCCTTGCCATCGAAGCATACATTCCTACCATATCCCACAAACTACCCTCTGCTCCGCCCAAAATTAAAGTAAGCCCATAATGATCAGGCGAAAAAATAAGAGTATTCATTCCAAGGTTTTTTAAAAAATAATGGAATTTATTCACCCCATGAAACTGCAACATTCTAACTGCCGGAATATTCAGCGATCGAGATAATGCCATTTTCGCCGGAACGGCACCGTCATAACTCCTATTATAGTTTTTCGGGACATAGCCTGCTATTTGAGTGGGAATATCGGCTATCAAAGTGTTGGGCAAAATTTCGCCTTCATTAAGCATTGAGGCAAACAGAAACGGTTTTAAAACACTTCCCGTACTTCTTGGAGCCGTAATCACATCAACTTCACCTCCAAACTCCGGTTTTGAATGATTAGAAGTGTTTCCGATATAAGCCAAAACATCACCTTTTTCAACACCGATTATTATGGCGGCAGCATTATGTATTTCGTTTGATTTTAAAATATTATGATGTCTTTCAATAATTTCGTTAAGATTATTCTGCAAATTCAAATCCAAAGTTGTTTTTATTCTTTTGCCATTATTTTTCAAAAAGGTTCTTATTAATAAATGGGGGGCAAGTTGCGGAAGTTTGTGAGGTTTTTCGGGCAAAGTTTCGGTTTTTGATAGTTGACACATCGCATTGGTGATGATTCCTTCTTGAGCAAGGCGATCGAGAAGGCGATTGCGTTTTTGAAGAAGCTTTTCACGATTTCTGCCTGGGTGTATTAATGAAGGAGAATTTGGTAAAACAGCAAGAGTAGCAGCTTCGGCCCAAGAAAGATTTTCGGGAGAAGTGCCAAAATATCGCCACGAGGCAGCATCAAGACCAACCACATTACCTCCAAAGGGTGCATTTGAAGCATACATGGCAAGAATTTCGTCTTTTGATTTGTTCAGTTCAAGGCGAAGGGATAAAATTATTTCAATTATTTTTTCACCAATTGTCCTGGCTTTTCCTTTTCTGGAAAGTCTGATAACCTGCATACTAATCGTGCTGCCACCGCTAATAATTTTCCCTGCCGAAATGTTTTGTTTTAAGGCCCTCAATAATGATTGAATATTTACTCCCGGATGGTAAAAGAAATTACGATCTTCAAACAATAATAAAGCTTGTTTGAACTTTTCGGGAATGCTTTCATTATAAGGAAATCTCCATTGCCCGTCGTCGGCAATTTTGGCGCCAAGCAAAGTGCCGTTTCTGTCCTCAATTATTGTTGAACATGGATCATCAAGAATGGTGGCCGGCAGAAAAAAATACAGGCATAAGAAAAGAAATAAGATAATTGGAAGAACTATGAGTGTTTTTTTTCTCATAAATTGAACTGATGTTCCTGCTTTTTTTGAAGGACAAAGGTAAATAAACTAAGAGGATTAAATATACTTTTCATTAAATAGAAATTTTATTATTATATTTGTGATCTAAAAAATTGTTTCAACAAAATGAAATGGAGCAAAACAAAAAAAACTTTAATTTTCTATAAGAAAAATATTACAATTGATTTTTTTTGAATTGCTAAAAAATGACAAGATAAATTACTGTATTAATAATAAAAACAAAATATTGCTATTATGAAAAAATTAATAAAGAAAGCCTCTCTTGATTATTCAATTATTGCAATAGTATTTATATGTAGTACTTTTGGATTGGGATCATTACAGGCTCAACAATTATTTACAACGGTTTATGTTGATGATGATTATGATGAAAATACTCCCGGATGGGGTGTTTATTGTTTTGATATGATTCAAGATGGAATTTCGGCAGTTGAAGAAACAGGGACAGTATATGTTTATAATGGAACATATTATGAAAATGTAGTTGTTGATAAAGCTATCGAATTGATTGGAGAAAACAGGGATTTAACTATAATTGACGGTTCCGATTGCGGTGATATTTTTTATATAACTGCGGACTCAATAAGCATTACAGGTTTCGCAATTCAAAATGCTGATGATGCGGGTTTGGAAATACATTCAAATTGGAATAATATTTCAAATAATATTATTTATTCTAATGGAGAGTATGGGATTAAGCTGGAAGAGTCGTCGAATAACATGTTCTCAGATAATATAGTGATTAATAATGGAGTAGCTTTGTTTTTTGAAGAAAATTGTCATTATAATGATATTTTGAATAGTACTTTTAAAAATAATGGAACAGGACTTTTTGCATATTATTATAGTAATTATAATAATATATCGGGAAATATTATAACCGGAAACAACCGTGGCATTTCGCTTATGGGAGATTATAATAACATATCAGATAACCTTATTTCGGAGAGCTTTTTTGATGGATTAGAATTCGGTTTTTCTGATTATAACATCATAACAAGTAATATAATATCAAATAATAGTACAGGTATTAATTTTCATGCATGTAATAATAATACTATAACTGAGAATACAATTATTGGAAATTCAAATAAGGGTATTTATCTTCCCGATTGCATGTGCGGTGGCTGTAAATACAATAATATTTATCATAATAATTGGATCAACAATGGGCAACATGTTTTTAATGAATGTATTAATTACTGGGAAGATGGATATCCTTCGGGGGGGAATTTTTGGGATAATTATTCCGGGGAAGATAACTTTTCCGGCCCCAATCAAAACATTCCCGGTAGCGATGGTATAGGTGATACTCCGCATGCAATCACCGGTGGAAATTATTATGATGACTATCCTTTTATGGATCCGATAGGAATATCTCCATTAGTTGATACAGTTTATGTTGATGATGATTTTAATCAAAATACACCTGGCTGGGATTATGATCATTTTGCTGTTATTCAGGAAGCTATTAATAATGTGTCATATAGTGGGGCAGTCTTTGTTGCTAATGGAATTTACTATGAAAATATCAACATTTGCAAGTCCATAGCTCTTAAAGGAGAAGAAAAGGATTCAACAATTATTGATGCAGCTGGAATCGGAACGGTTGTAATATTATCTGCAAATAATATAGTTGTCGAAGGTTTCACTATTCAGAATAGTGGCGACAACCATAATGGTATTAGAATTAATTATTCAGATAACAATCATATTTTGGGTAATATTATTAAAAATAATGGAAATAACGGAATAACAATTATTTTTTCGATTAGCAATACTATTGAAGAAAATGCAATACATGATCAAAACACCAATGCAGGAATTTGGATATCTAACTCAAGTGATAATAATATATTAAATAATGAGATTACCAATAATCGTTTAGGGATTGGTGTGGGTAGCTCTCAAAACAATACAATTTCAGGGAACAATATTTCAAACAATGGCTATTTCGGAGGTATCTATCATGAAACATCTTCAAACAACATTTATTCAGATAATATTATCTCCAACAATGAGAATAATGGAATTATAATACAAATAAATAGTTCTTCTAATACAATTATGGGAAACGAGATTTTCGGAAACGAGGAATATGGTGTTAAAATTATTACCTGTAACTCAAACATGATTAATCATAATAATTTTAGCGAAAACATATTGGGTAATGCGTATGATGATGGAACAAATGACTGGGATAACGGATATAGTCTGCCTTTTGATCCTTCAACTGAAGCCGGGAATTTTTATGATGATTATGTAGGTCAAGATTTTTTTTCAGGTCCAAATCAAAATATTTTAGGGCCTGATGGGATTGGTGATTCGCCATATAATATTTCAGGGGGAAACAATACTGATAATTATCCTTTTATCGAAGAAATTACAGGAAATATATTATTGGATTTATGTGTTTTTTTGGAAGGGCCTTTTAAGAGTTCTGAAATGAGTATTTTTCAAAATAGCGAACATCTACCTTTATCACAACCGTTTAATATTGATCCATGGAATTATAACGGAACCGAAATAATATCAGTGATTCCAAATGAAAATATTGTTGATTGGATATTGATAGAACTACGAGATGCAACTCAGGCAGAACTTGCCACACCCGAAACAATGATTGCCAGAAAAGCTGCCTTCTTATTAAAAGACGGTTCGGTAGTGGGAATTGATGGGATATCGAAACCTTATTTTAATAAATTAGTTACAAATCAATTGTTTGTTGTGGTTTGGCATAGAAATCATATTAATATTATGTCGGCTAATCCTTTGATTGAAGAAAATGGGATTAATTCGTATGATTTTTCCTCCGGTGAAAGCCAGGTTTATGGAGGTGCTTCCGGTCATAAGGAAATTGGAAACGGTATTTGGGGAATGATTGGAGGCGATGGTGATGCAAACGGTCACATAAATGTTCTCGATAAAAATGATGTTTGGGCCGCGCAGGCAGGAAATTCAGGGTATAAGAGTGGAGATTTTTCAATGGAGATGCAAGTTGACAATAAAGATAAAAATGATCTTTGGCTGTTTAATATTGGAAACGGAACACAGGTTCCCGAAATGGATTTTCCTAACAAGGATAATAAACGTTTGACATGGCGATTTGCAAATCCGACAATTCTTCTGGGAGCGATTAATATATTTCAATTCGATGTTGAATTAAAATGTAGTGAATTAGGATCGTTTCATTCTCAAACGCAAATCTTTTTTAATTACGACACACTTGCTTTTGGTTCAAATGTAGATGGAATTGCTCAAAATCCGGATACAAATGAAAGAATCAGTTATAGCTTTCTTGAACTAATGGATACCGATAAATATATAATTACAAACGATGCAAATAATTTGCCTAATATATTTTCGATAATTACACAACCTATTGAGGAAAATTATCCGATTCCTCTAAATGATCTCACCGAAATAGATACATCTTTCAAAGGATTTCTAAGATTTCAGATTGAAATTCAGGATACAAGTCAAGTGGCAGGGATAGGTTTTTCAAAGAATCTTATGAATGGAGGTGAATATTATTTAGAACTTGAAACCGATACTATTCCAATTAAATATTTTGATACTTGTTTTTATTTTAATAACATGATAAATGTTCCTTTAGCTAATCCAAATGTATTATATGCTAATTTTTCAGTTAATAAAACAGAAGTAGCTGCAGGTGAGTTTCTGCAATTTACCGATATTTCATTTGGTGAAATTATTCTTTGGGAATGGGATTTTAATAATGATGGCATAGTTGATTCTGAGGAGCAAAATCCTGATTGGGCTTATTATGAATCAGGATTACAGAGTGTTTCTTTAACTGTTTATGATGCACAAACTCAGGATACTGAATTGAAATTGTATTTTATAAATGTTGATCAAACCAATACTCAGAATTTTGAACTTATGCAAGGTTTTAAATTTGTATCCGCACGTGTTATTCCGCTTTTACCTGACATGCTTGAAGTTTTGGAAGATAATCTTAATGATAATCTCGATTTTGTAAGAAACTCATCGGGTGGAATGCTACGAAAAATAGGATCGGAATGGGTTAATGGAATTGGAGACTGGAATACTATTGAAGGATATTTATTTAAAATGAATGATAATGACGAACTTATGATTAATGGGTTTTTTATTGATCCTGAAACACCGATAGAATTAAATACCGGATACCAAATTATTTCATATTTACTCGACTATCCTAATAATGTTGCAAATGTTTTTTATAATATATTGGATAATCTGGTTTTTGTAAGAAATAGTTATGGTAAAGAATTTAGAAAAATAGGACCTTTTTGGGTAAATAATATTGGTGAGATGGAACAAGGTGAAGGTTATCTTGTCAAAATGTATTCTGATGATATTTTAATTTATTCATTTTCTTGTGGAAGTCCTTTCACTGACCTTCGTGATGGACAAATATATAGCTCTGTTCAAATAGGTACACAATGCTGGATGGCTGAAAACCTAAATATCGGTACAATGATAAATGCTAATGAGAATATGATCGATAATGGAATAATTGAAAAATATTGTTATGATAACAATCTCGCTAATTGTGATGAATACGGTGGTTTATATCAATGGAACGAAATGATGGAATACACTACAACGCAAGGAGTGCAAGGCATTTGCCCCGCTGACTGGCATTTACCAACTGACGGAGAATGGACAACCATAACTAATTTTCTTGGAGGACCAAGTGTTGCAGGTGGAAAAATGAAGGAAACCGGAACAACACATTGGAATCCGCCAAATACAGCTGCTACTAATGAAAGCGGGTTCACTGCACTTCCGGGGGGCCTCTACTACGATGGCTCATTCCTCTACATGAGTTCCGGCGGTTACTGGTGGTCTTCTACGGAGACCCCATACTCACGCGCATGGACCCACTACATAGGCTATAACTACAGCTATGTGTACCGCTACAACAACTATAAGACTTATGGTTTAAGTGTCCGTTGTGTAAGGGATAATTTGATAATCCATACGAACGGGCGAAACCTGTTTGATAATTTTTCTATTAGAGCTAAAGATCAAGCTAATAATTTGTCAGGCTCAAATAATAAAAACAATGAACCGGTTCACTTTATTTTCAAGGGCGGTAATCCCGCCGAAGCAGTTTACACATTTTTCATCAAAGGTATGGAAATTGGTGATGAAATTGGGATTTATGATGAAGCAAAACTTGTCGGCTCAGGCGTGATTAATTCGGATAATATTTTTGAAAATTCTGTACCGGTGTTCGGTAATCTTTATAAAGTTGGAAATATCCCGATAATAAAAGTCTGGGATAAAAGTGAAAACATACAATATGTTTTAAACAATTATACATTTTCAAACCCTTATGGAGATGCCTGGACAGAAAATGTTTTCCCGGCAGAAGATGGAGAATACAGTTTGCTTCACTTTTCAACCACAGTAATTTCTGATGAAAATAAAATTGATCAGTATATTTCAATTTATCCAAACCCTTCCGATGGAATATTTAATATCTCAATCGAAGGAGTGAATGGAAAAGTTCAGATTAAAGTGTTTGATGTTCATGGAAATAATTATCGTATATTTGAAATTGAAGGAACAAGAAACATTATAACAGAAAAACTTGATCTGAAAGAATTGCCTGCAGGAGTTTATTTTATAAGTTTTAGCGGGAAAGACTTTAATCAGGTTAAAAAGATTGTAATACAATAAAAAGCATGGCCTGACAAGTTTTTTAAAACTGTCAGGCCTGTTTTAAATATCAATGTGTTACGTTGAAATTGATAAATTAAAAATATTTATACCTGAAATTTCTCCTTAATTTTATCAACATAATCAAGTTTTTCCCATGCAAAGAACTCAACCTCT
>CAZBSL010000011.1:21631-32091 GCA_964494265.1 uncultured Bacteroidales bacterium | reverse complement strand
AAACATTTTATTAAGAACTTCTGCCGAATTCTCAAAACGATTCGTAAGCATCATTGCAGCAATAATGTATGGTTTGTAACCGGCCTCCAAATATGTTTGAATTCTGTATTTTTCAAAAACGTTAGCTTGCACCTCCCCTTCTTTACATGAAACACCTGAGATATCTGCCGGCAAACAGTGCATATACAAGGCTTCACCGTTTTTTGTTAATTTCATTTTTTCTTCTGTGCATTCCCAATCTTTGAAATTCGCATTTTGCATCAGACACTTCTCTTCTAATCTCCTCAAGCCTGAAACATCCTTGTTTGTAAGTAATTTAGTGCGCTCTTCCATAACTTTAAAAGGAGCCCAGCTTTTCGGATAAACAATATCTGCATCCATGAAAGCATCTGTCATGGAGTGGGATATTCCAAATTTCCCACCGCTTTCCACAGCATTTTTGGCAGAAATTTCAATTACTTCCGGAATTAAATCGTAACCATCGGGGTAGGCAAGCTGAACATCCATCCCAAAGCGGGTCATCAATCCGATAATTCCCTGAGGAACCGATAAAGGTTTTCCATAACTTGGTGAATATGCCCAAGTCATGGCAATTTTTTTTCCTTTTAAATTTTCAAGCGAACCGAAGAATTTTTTCAAATGCAAAAGATCGGCCATCGACTGTGTCGGATGATCAATGTCGCATTGCAAGTTTACAATTCCCGGACGCTGAGGCAAAACCCCTTCTTGAAAACCATCATCAAGGGCCTCCCCGACTTCTCGCATATAAGTATTTCCTGCCCCGAGATACATATCATCACGAATTCCGATTATATCAGTCAAAAATGAGATCATATTTGAAGTTTCCCTAACAGTTTCGCCATGAGTTATTTGAGATTTTTCTTCATCAAGGTCTTGAACCTCTAATCCTAAAAGATTTGCAGCAGAGGCAAATGAAAATCTTGTCCTGGTCGATTGATCACGAAATTGTGAGACGGCCAAACCGCTTTCAAAACATTTTGTCGAAATATTATTATCACGTAGATGTTTCAATGCTTCAGCGACCAGCAAAATTTCTTTTAATTCATCTGTGTTTTTTTCCCAAGTTAGTAAAAAGTCTTTGTTGAAAAGCTTCGGTTTTAAAGCTTCAATTCTTGATATTATATTTTGAAATTCTTTTTTCATCTTTAATTTTTTCTTTTAGTAAAGGGATTTTTAATTTACAAAATTACAACATTTTCATTATTAAGCAATAAAAAGAACCGATGACTTTTATTTGTTAATGGCATTGTAAATTTCAATAATTGTTAAAACTTTCAACAATAATTTTATTCGTCTTTGTATATTTGCATAAGGATTTTAGATTGAATTAATTTTATTGTGATTGAATTTTGAGGTTTGAATTAGAGTTTCCGATTTTTAAAATTATCTCGCAAATTGCAGATAATTTGGATAATGATGCATACGTTATCGGTGGATATGTAAGGGATTTGTTATTAAAAATTCCTTCAAAAGATATTGATATTGTTGTGATAGGCAGTGGAGTTGAACTTGCTGAAAAAGTTGCTGAAAAAATTGGAGAAGGTACAAAAGTTAAAATTTTTAAGAATTTTGGAACTGCAATGCTAAGATACAACGATTGGGAAATTGAATTTGTTGGAGCACGAAAAGAATCGTATCGTAGGAGTTCACGAAACCCGATTGTTGAAAACGGTAGCCTTGAAGATGATCAAAAAAGAAGAGATTTTACTATTAATGCCCTCGCACTAAATCTGGGAAAAAATGATTACGGTCATTTGATAGATCCGTTTAACGGGATTAATGATCTTAATAATAAGTTAATAAAAACACCACTTGATCCTGATATTACTTTTTCTGATGACCCTTTGCGAATGATGAGGGCTATCAGGTTTGCAACAAAACTGCAATTCAGAATTGATCCAAACTCATATAATGCAATCAAACGTAATAAGGAAAGAATAAAAATTGTTTCCAAAGAACGCATTACTGATGAGTTAAACGGAATTATTCTTGCCGATAAACCCTCAATAGGTTTTATGATTTTATTCGATACTGGCTTGCTTGATATAATTTTTCCACAAATGGTACAACTTAAAGGTGCTGAAATTATTGGAGGAAAAGGACATAAAGATGTTTTTTTTCATACTCTTGAAGTTTTGGATAATGTTGCCCTAAGTAAAGGAAATATTTGGCTTAGGTGGGCTGCAATTTTGCACGATATTGCTAAACCAAGAACAAAACGTTTTGTTGAAGGAACTGGTTGGACTTTTCACTCTCATGAATTTCAGGGATCAAAAATGATTTCAGGAATTTTTAGAAAACTGAAACTTCCATTGAATGAAAAAATGGAGTATGTGAAAAAACTGGTTTTATTGCATCTTCGCCCTATTGCATTGGTAGAAAACATTGTAAGCGATTCAGCTATTAGAAGGTTATTATTTGAAGCTGGTGATGATATTGATGATTTAATGATTCTTTGTTCAGCAGATATAACTTCCAAAAATCAAAAAAAAGTAAAAAAATATTTAAATAATTTTGAGCTTGTAAAGAAAAAACTAATAGAAATTGAAGAAAAAGATCAGGTCAGAAACTGGCAGCCTCCTATTTCAGGCGATATTATCATGGAAACTTTTAATATTTTGCCCGGGAAAAATGTCGGAATAATTAAAAATGCAATCAGAGAAGCTATTTTAGAAGGTGATATTTCTAACAATTTCGATGAAGCATACTCATTTATGATTATACAAGGAGAAAAGTTAGGACTTGTACAAAAAAAATAAAAGAAAAATTTAATATTAGTGTAATATCGTTTTTTTACTAATTTAGTCTGCGAAAAATTAATAGTATTATAAATAATATTTTTATTTGTTAAGAAAAATTCGTAATTTATATTTAATTTTATTTATTTGAAAAGATAATGAATATTTACAGATTAACAGTTTTAAATGAAGAAAATGATGAGTTCATCAGAGAAATTGAAATAAAAGAAAATCAGAATTTTGAAGACTTGCACAATTTTTTAAAAAAATCGGTGAATTTACAAGATTATGAGCTTTCGTCATTTTTTTTATGTGATGAGAATTGGGAAAAACAGGAAGAGATTGTGTTAATAGATATGAACTTGGATGAAAAGAAAGAAGCGATTATGCCAACGCATTTGATGAAAAATTCAATTTTTAAAGATTTTCTTACAAAAGAAAATCAACGAATGATATACGAGTACGATTATCTTAATCTAAATACTTTTTTTATTGAATGCTCACTTGTTTTGGATGGATGTGATCCCAAGAGAAAGTACCCTCGCTCTAAATATAGCAAAGGACAGGTTTTTAATTCATCAGAAATTTTAAATAAGGATGATTCGGATAAACTTAGAGATGAGTTATTAGAAGATTTTACAAACTTATTTAAAGATGATGAGGACGGTGATGAATTTTAATTAATTGAAATAAATTTTTATGGCAGGTTTTAAAATAGAAAACACTCAAAAACCTGTTTTGATTGTCATTTCAGGCCCTACAGCAGTAGGTAAAACCGATGCAGGAGTTGAATTAGCCAAAGTTTTTAATACTGAAATTATTTCTGCTGATTCTCGTCAGTTTTACAAAGAATTACGAATCGGAACAGCAGCCCCAGCGCAAGATGAAATGCAGGGTATTAAACATCATTTCATAGGAAATCTATCAATTCACGATTATTACAATGTCTCAAAGTTTGAATATGAAGTACTTGAATCATTAAAACAGCTTTTTAAGAAAAACAAATATGCAATTTTGCTTGGAGGTTCAGGTTTATACATCAATGCGGTTTGTAAAGGAATCGACGAGCTTCCTGACGCTGACGTAAATGTAAGAGATAAACTTAATTTTGAATTTAATAGAAATGGGATTGAGTATTTGCGTAATAAATTAAATCAATTAGACCCTGAATTTTTTGCAATTGTTGATAAATCAAACCATAAGCGATTAATGCGGGCAATTGAGGTTTGTATAACAACCGGAAAAACATATTCTTCACTTCGCTTGAACGAAGTTAAACAGAGAGATTTTGATATTATAAAAATAGGGCTTAATCGTGACCGTCAGGAATTATTTGATCGAATTAACAATAGAGTTGATATTATGATTAAAAACGGCCTTCAGGAAGAAGCTCGAAATTTATTCCCCTTCCGTGAACTAAATGCTCTAAAAACAGTCGGATACAAAGAGCTTTTCGAGCATTTTGAAAATAAGATAAGCCTTGAACAAGCCATAACTAACATTAAAACCAACACAAGGCGCTATGCTAAACGTCAACTGACTTGGTTTAAAAATGATGATTTAATAAAATGGTTTCACCCTAACGAAACCGAGAAAATAGTTCAGATTATTCCATAAAAAATTGAAAATTTTGTGAATTTTGTTTTAAGTGTGATATGTTTTTCAGCCCTCAATTCCTGCCATTCGCCCCATAAAATGAAAACTACCCCTTTCCTTGCTCACTAATCCCTTTTAATTGCAAAGGCTATTTTTTGAGAATACTTTTGCCATTAAAATATAAAAATAAAAATTATGAATTCATTAAATATCGGAGGCCTTGAAGTCAGATTACCAATCATTCAAGGAGGTATGGGAGTTGGCATTTCTTTATCGGGATTAGCCTCAGCAGTTGCAAACGAAGGAGGAATAGGTGTTATTTCTTCTGTTGGTGTAGGTATGAATGAGTCAAATTATGCCAATAATTTTCGGGACTCAAACCGGATTGGATTAATTAAAGAAATTAAAAAAGCTAAAGCAAAAACAAAAGGAATTTTAGGCGTAAATATTATGCTTGCATTGACTGATTTCGATGAGTTGTTAAAAATTTCTGTTGATGAAAAAATTGATGTTGTTTTTATGACAGCCGGGCTGCCGCTAAAAATACCTTCGAATATTTTGCAGCAAAATGATGAAAATACGAAAACAAAATTTGTCCCTAAAGTTTCATCAGCAAGGGCAGCAAAATTAATTTTTCAATATTGGTCAAACAAATACCAAAGGATCCCTGATGCTGTTGTAGTTGAAGGGCCTAAAGCAGGTGGCCATCTGGGTTTTAAAAAGAAAGATTTAAATGATCCGAAGTTTAATATTTTTAATTTAATTAAAGAAACAATCCCTGAAATTGATAAGTTTGAGCAACAATACGGTATTGAAATTCCGGTGATTGCAGCTGGTGGAATTTATACCGGCAAAGATATTTATGAAATCATGCAAGCAGGAGCAAAAGGTGTTAAGATGGGAACACGTTTCGTAACTACCAATGAATGTGATGCCGCAATGTCGTTTAAGAAAAATTATTTATCCTGCAAGAAAGAAGAAGATATAGCAATTATTGATAGCCCCGTAGGTTTACCGGGTAGGGTTATTAGAAACAATTTTGTAGATCAAATTTTAAATGGAGAAAAAAAACCAATCAAATGCCCATGGAAATGCATAAAAACATGTAATTATAAAGAAGCTCCGTTTTGTATTGCTCTGGCTTTGATAAATTCGGCAAAGGGTTATTTTTCCGAGGGTTTTTCATTTGCAGGAACAAACGCATATCTCGCCGATAAAATACAGACAGTTAAAGAAACTTTTTCGGAACTGATTCTTGAATATGACAGCCTGACATATATGAAAACAATAGAAAAATCCTTGCAGTTTTCTAATAAAAGTGTTGCCTAATGCTTGACTTTAAAATTTAACATGAAATTATTTTATATCTTAATTATTAAATATGGGAAGAAAACCAAGCCGGTATCATTAAACAATTTTAGGATTATTTAGTTAGAGGATAAACCAACACATCTCCCTGATTCATTCTAATTAGATATCCTTCCGTAGGATTTGCATCACCAATTCCATTAACCCAATTCGGGCCTATCTTCATTATCATACTTCCAGAGGAGTTTCTGATAAATTTCAGGTTTTCGTTTAAAATTGTTTGAAAAGCAATTAAAGCGTTCAAAGAATTTTGGGGTAAATAACTAACAAATTGGTAGCCTTCGTCCAATTGAATGGGGGTTTGAGGGTCAATATTGTTTCCTTCAATAGTCAAGAGGTCGGAATTATTCATTTTGAAAAGATAAGCCTCAGTTGTGATCCAATCTCCTATTCCGTTAACCCAATTCGGGCCTATTTTTCTTAACATCAAGCCGTCAGAATTTCTCACAAAATCAAGATTGCTGTTTAGGTTATTGCCCAAAACAGAAATAATATCAGGATTGGGTGGGATTATATTAGAGGAAATTATTTGATAAGCGGCATGCAAAATTATTGTTTGTGAATTTAAACTATTAAAGGCAAGCGAACTAATGCTGTATTGTCCATCTCCCTCAGGAAAAACATTCCCTGAATATGCATCACCATAAGGATTAAAAAATTCAATTTCAAAATTTGAGACTTCAATTTCTTCACTTGCATCCCAGCATTTTATCGAATAAGAATTACCTGATGAATAGCCTTGTCCATTAGTCAATTCACTCCATGCAATTAAATTGCTATCCCATTGATTTTCCGGACTCAAAATTTCGTCAAGAACAAAAACTCCAACCAAAATATCATTATCAAAAATTGCAATTTCATCACTCGGTTGAAGGTTTTCACCATCAATTGTACCTCCAGAGAGATATATCGTCCAGATTGGCATAGCAGGATTTCCTCCGGTAAATTCAAAATGAGGTGGAACTTCATTCGGTTCAATCAGTAAATCAATATAAACCGGTAAATGATCAGACATATTATAAATAGCCTCAATTACATATTCGGGTGCGCTATTATTCTGAGGATTATTGATTGATTGATCGAAATGCAATCCGTCTTGTCCGAGTGAAGTATATGTTCCTGAAATAAACCCGATATTTTCCTGGAAGTTTATTATTCTTTCCGATAATAAAATAAAGTCAAATCTATCGTCCATGCCTCCGCCTGCACAACATCCGTTTGAAGTTGAATGTGTTGATTGAGTATGCACAAAAGCATAAGAAGGGCTTGAATGCCAATTACCAGGAGTATTTATCGGATCAAAAAATCTAATGTCGGTACTGAAATTTTCTGTCAGATTTTTATATGCATCCTCAGTACTTGAATAAATATTAAAATCACCCATGAAAATAGTATTACCAATAAGGCCCTGATTATTAATGTAATTCATAACTGCGAGTGTCATGTTTTCTCTTTGCACACGACTGCTTGATGTATTACCGCTTTTCAAATGTGCCGTAATACAATTCAAAAATATCGTATCCGAAATAGGGCATCCATTTTGAGGCTTATAAAATAAACGATATAAATTAATATCTCTAATATCGGTTTCAATAACATCCTGAAATGATAAACCTAATTTGTCGGAATTATAATAAAGCATGTTTACTATTGCAGAACCGGCAATATTTGTTCCCTCTGCTTTTTGATAATAGCTTATCCCATTAATATTTAATACGGCATCTAACAAATGTTGCTGATAATATAGGTTTTCGCTAATTTCATTTACTGAAAAAATATCCGGCTGAGCATAATTTACTATTGTAATAAGGCTTTCATCCTTATCGTCAATATTATTATTGCTGGCGGTGCAATATGAAGTGTAATTGCCGTAATTCAATAAGTTATATTGCATTACTCTTATAGTATCATTAGCGGAATAAATGCAAAATGATAAAAATAGAAAGAAAATTATTATTGTATTTTTCATAACCAATTATTGTATAAAATTTTGCATTTATTTAAATTTTATAAAAATTATAAAAATTAGGTTGAGGGAATAGTAAATTTAAATTTACTGCCTTTTCCGAGCTCACTTTCAACCCAAATTTTTCCATTGTGTTTTTCAGTAAATTCCTTGCAAAGAATTAATCCGAGTCCTGTGCCCTCCTCGTTTTTAGTACCTGGAGTTGAATAATTTTCATCTATCCGAAACAATTTATTAATAGAATTTTTTGGTATTCCAACACCTGTATCGCTTACAGTAATCATTACTTCGTTTTGCTTTTCCTCTGCTGAAATGATTATTTTTCCACCAGATATTGTGAATTTAATAGCATTTGAAATCAAATTTCTCAATATTGTGCTAATCATTGCTTTATCAGCATAAACTGAAGAATTGCATAATTTTTCGTTTGTAATTATTATTGATTTTTGCTTAGCAATGTCAGTAAATACAAGTATGACATTCTTAATAAGATCAGCAATTTCGTAATGCTCAGGATTAAAATTCATCCTGCCGGTTTGTGATCGCGACCATTCCATCAAATTCGTGATCAGGTTCATAGCTCTATTTGATGATTTAAAAATAATATTGGCATATTTGTCAATTCCCTCTAAGTCATTTTCACTAATCTGTTCGACCAAAAGCTCGCTAAAACCAATTATTGAATTGAAAGGACTTTTCAGGTCGTGGGCTATTATGGAGAAAAACTTATCTTTTGTAAGATTGATTTCCTTTAATTCTTTGTTTTTGTTTTCAATCTCCAGATTTTGCTCTTTTATCTGTATGAAATTTTCTTTTAATTGCAAATTGAGAATTTGTTTGCGTCTGTTATTGTAAAAAATGACAATTACCAAAAGTGTGATTAAAACAAATCCTGTAACAAACAGTATAAGAAGTAATCTCTGCCTATCCATTTTTTGTTTATTTTCGAAATTTGCTTTGTGTTGTGCCAGTTCAAGTTGATATTGCTTTTTGTTAAATTCATATTCCATTTCCATTTGAGTGAACTGTTTAACTATTTTGGATTTTGAAATACTGTCTGCCATATCGCTGCTAATTATCATCAGATCAAATGCTTTTTTATAATCATTTAAAGATGAATAAATTTCAGCTAAAATTTTATTGGTTTCTTCAATACCTTCTTTAAAATTTCTTTCCTGTGCATTTCTAAGTGCTTTGTTAAGATATGTTAGGGCTTTCTGTTTCTTGCCCATTTTGAAAAAAGATTTACCCAAACCAAGTTGAATTAAATAATCAGGTTCGCTTTGTTCTTTATTATAACATAAATCATTAGCAATATTGTAATTTTCGATAGCAATTTTGTACTTACCGAGATAATAATAACTATCTCCCTTGTTTGTGTATAGATAAACACTTATTCTTCTATCACTTAACTTTTGAGTAATTTCTAATCCCTTTTTGATAACTTCCAGAGCTTCATAATATTTTCCTTCCTTAACATAAGCATCAGCAATATTATTTAAGAATAAGGCTTTAAGGCTTACCTCATTTGTTTCTTCAGCGATTAAATAAGCCTGTTGATATTTATCAAGAGCAATCAGGTTCATACCAAGTTTCTGATAAATAACTCCCAGATTATTAAAAATAAGTGATTTGTGTCTTGGAGTATCCAAATCTTCAACTAGCTCTAAAGCCTTTTGGTAAAATGATAAAGCAATAATATATTCGCCTTTATTATCTTCAAGTAATCCATAATTAATATAAACTGTAGCTAAATCTAATTTGGATTCAATGTTTAGGAAAATATCAATTGATTTTTCTAAATACTCTCTTGCTTCTTCAAATTTATTCCAATAAACCAAAGAAAGTCCAATTTCACGATTAGCAAGACCGATTATTCTTTTTTCATTGGAATTCTCTAACATTTTATTAAAATTATCAATAGCGTCAGCGTAATTTCCTTTTCCCCGGTTTGCAAGACCGAGTCGCAAATAACTTAGTGCAATTCCTTTATCATAATTATAAGCTTTTGAAAGCTCCATTGCTTTTTGAGCATAAACAACTGATGAATCATTAGACATGTTGCTTAATGAGTCGGCAAGATTTAGCAATGATGTTATACTGATAGTATCAATAACAATAGAACTTGAATCGACGCTATTATTTTCACTTTTCTGAACATTCTCATAATTACATCCCCAAAAACAAACCGATAATAATAAAATTAGAGTTTTTAGAATATTTTTATATATGTACATTGTAAATTTACTTTCAATTTATTCAATTTGTTCTTCTAAACTTCTTTTATGCAATTAATGTCCAATGCTATTAGCTAAAAAAGAAGATTAAATTAATCAATCTTTGCTTATGTCAAAGATAATATTATTCTTCGATATAAGCTCAAGGCTAAAATTCATTTTTCCCCACAATAGCGATACCTGCATTAATATCACTTTCAGTAATTTTCACAATATTTGAGCCATTATCAAGGACATTGGAGTAATTTACAAGCAGTTCGACAAACTTCTCAACCTTTTGATACACTTCCCAAACTGTTCGACACAATTTTCAAGAACTTAGAAAGCAATTTCAAAAACTATGACAAGTCCTGACTAAAAACTATTTTAAAGCCTACTTTGGGAAAGCAGTTTCGGCAAAGTTCGTAATGCTAAACTAAACAAATTTTTCAATCAACTCAACGAGGCGCGTAGAATAACCCATTTCGTTATCGTACCAGGCAACAACTTTCACCAGTCTGTTTTTATCTCCGAGAACTGCAGTTAAACCGGCAT
>CAZBSL010000011.1:4869-21531 GCA_964494265.1 uncultured Bacteroidales bacterium | reverse complement strand
GCAACAACTTTCACCAGTCTGTTTTTATCTCCGAGAACTGCAGTTAAACCGGCATCAAATACAGCCGAATGAGTATTCCCTATCACATCACATGAAACTATCGGATCTTCGGTATATTCCAAAATTCCCTTAAGATAAGTTTCTGAAGCTTCTTTAAAAGCATTATTGATTTCATAAACACAGGCAGGCTTACGAAGTGTGCAGGTTAAATCAGTTAATGATCCATCTGGAACCGGAACTCGAATTCCTGCACCACCAAGATTTTTTTCGAGATGAGGAAATATTTTAGTTGCGGCCTTTGCGGCACCGGTTGTTGTGGGAACAATTGAATAGGCAGCAGCCCGTCCTCGTCTAAGGTCGGTATGTGGCCCGTCCAATAAATTCTGGTCTTTAGTATAGGAATGAACAGTAGTCATAAATCCTTTTTCAATTCCCCAGTTGTCGTCCAGTATTTTTATCAAAGGTGCTACATTATTGGTCGTACATGAAGAATTGGATATAATAACATCGTTTTTATCTATTAATGAATCGTTTATTCCAAGAACAATATACTTAACCCCATCCGATTCACCTTTAGCGGGAGCAGAAATAATAACTTTTCGTGCACCGGCTTTCTCCACATGAACAATAGCCGCTTCCCTTGTAACGAATTTTCCAGTTGACTCAATAACAACATCAATATCCAAATAAGTCCAGGGTAAGTTTGACGGATTTTCTTCTCTAAAAACCAAAATTTTATTTCCATTAACAATTAGTGAATCACCTTCGATCTTAATATCACCCGGAAAACGACCGTGAACCGAGTCGTATTTGAGAAGATGGGCGAGGGTTTTTGTGTCGGTAATATCATTAATTGCAATAACTTTCATTTTTTCATTCTCAAGAAGTTTTCTTAAAGTAATTCTTCCTATTCGTCCAAAACCATTAATTGCAACTTTTATTTTTGACATCTTTTATCAATAAAATTATTATATATAAATTTTTGCCTGCAAAATTATCAAAGATTTGAAAATATAATGTCAATTAATAAAGATTATTCCTTATTTTTACGAATTATTTTTAAATACATTAATCATTTTAATTACATATAAAAACATGACACATATTAAAAATTACATCAAAGAAAATAAGGATAGGTTTTTAGAAGAACTATTTGAGTTAATTAGAATACCTTCGATAAGTTCGGAAAGTGAGCATAAAGGGGATATGGTTAAAACCGCAGAACTTTGGAAAAAAAATATTCTGGCTGCCGGAGTCGATAAAGCTGAAATATTTGAAACCAATGGCAATCCTGTTGTTTATGGAGAAAAGATTATTGGAAAGGATTTGCCAACCGTTTTAGTTTATGCGCATTATGATGTTATGCCTGTTGACCCGATTGATCTTTGGAAAACTAAGCCTTTTGAACCCGTTGTAAAAGATGATAAAATTTTCGCAAGAGGTGCTGATGATGATAAAGGACAAAGTTTTATGCATGCAAAAGCTTTTGAATATCTTGTTAAAACAGATAATCTTCCATGCAACGTAAAATTTATGATTGAAGGAGAAGAAGAAATTGGTTCGATAAATCTTAGTAAATTCTGCGTTGAAAACAAAGAAATGCTTAAAGCTGATGTAATCCTTGTTTCTGATACAGGAATGATTGCTCCAGACATTCCTTCAATTACTACCGGATTAAGAGGGCTTTCTTATGTTGAAGTTGAAGTTACAGGACCAAATAAAGACTTGCATTCAGGTATCTTTGGCGGAGCAGTTGCTAATCCGGCTAATATTTTGGCAAAGATGATAGCTTCACTAACCGATGAAAATAATAAAATTACTATCCCCGGCTTTTATGATGATGTTGAAATTGTAAGTACCGAAGAAAGGGCAGAAATGGCAAAAGCACCTTTTGATTTTGAAGGATATAAAAGTGCTTTGGATATTGAAGAAGTTTCAGGTGAAGAAGGCTATTCAACAAGTGAAAGAACCGGAATTCGTCCTTCACTTGACATAAACGGAATTTGGGGAGGCTATACCGGAGAAGGAGCCAAAACGGTAATTCCATCAAAAGCTTATGCGAAAATTTCGATGAGGTTGGTTCCAAATCAAAATAATGAAAAAATAAGTAAACTGATAGCTAAGCATTTGGTTAAAATTGCCCCAAAATCGGTTAAAGTAAATGTTAAAATACTTCATGGCGGCCAAGCTTATGTTTCACCAACCGATATGCCTGCTTATAGAGCAGCCGAACTTGCATATACCGAGGCGTTTAACAAAAAACCCGTACCGGTTAGAAGTGGTGGAAGTATCCCGATAATCTCAGCTTTCGAGAAAATCTTAGATACTAAATCCATTTTGATGGGATTCGGTTTAGAATCGGATGCAATTCACTCGCCTAACGAAAGCTATCCGGTTTTCAATTTCTTAAAAGGAATTGAAACAATAACTTATTTCTATAAATATTTTGTTGAAGAAATGAAGAAGTAATTTTTTGAATTTTTTCATTTAACTTACAATTTCTTAAACGATCTGTTCTTCATAAGCAAGCGGATAGGTTGTATTATTCTATCAAAAAACCCGATATCTTCAGTTATTATTTCTGTAACTTCTTGCATGTTTTAGTAAAACTGAATGGTGTTAGCGTTATTGTTTTTTATTCATTCGGGGAAAATATCTTCTGCTGAATAAGAATCTTCGGAAAGAACTAAGATGCCAATTAAAAATTATCTTCTTTCTCCTTTCATCTTTTTTCCGTTACATTTATAATTTTTCAGCTTAAATGTAGTAATAATTTGGGGGAGTGTTATAGCTCCTACAATCCCTAATAATAAAAGCAATGAGCAGATAAAAAAAATGAATTACGAATTTCTAAAAATGACGAGTTGTTTTGCTAATACTGCTGATATATATTGTTTTGTTTGAGGCTTTCATGCTAATTATTTTTAAATATGTTTTCAATTGTTTAAATTCTGTTTTCTGAATTATGGAAATTAATTAAGGCTTCCAGAAAACAAAAAAAAATTGTTGGCATAATGAAAAGATAGTAATTTTAAATATTATTAATCCGGGTAAGATAATTAAAATCTATTATTACTTTTGCTGATTCTAAAAACAAAAAAATGAGAAAGGATATTATTTCTAACGGTTATTCAAGAATTGATGAATTTGATGAGGATACAATAAAAAAACTCTCGGAAAACTATAAAAGCATTTTAACAGCCATTGGCGAAAATGTAGAACGAGAGGGGCTTATAAAAACCCCTGTAAGAGTAGCTAAATCTATTTTGTTTTTAACTCAGGGTTATTTATCCGATCCGGTTGAAATACTTAATTCGGCAAAATTCAGGGAAGATTACAAAGAAATGGTGATTGTAAAAGACATTGATATATTTTCTTTATGCGAACATCATATTATCCCTTTTATTGGCAAAGCTCATGTTGCTTATATTCCCAATAAATATATTACAGGATTAAGTAAAATTGCAAGAGTTGTTGAAGCATACGCAAGACGATTGCAAATTCAGGAGCGTTTGACGATGCAAATTAAAGATGTTATTCAGAAAACTTTAGACCCGCTTGGTGTTGCAGTTGTTATTGAAGCTCAGCACTTATGTATGCAAATGAGAGGTGTTCAAAAACAAAATTCCGTTACAACAACTTCAGATTTCACAGGTGCATTTCGTCGTGAATCAACCAGAGCGGAATTCATAAACTTAATAGGTGCAAAACTTCATTAGAAAAAAATAAATGATTTTTAATTGCGTTATTTGATTTCAATAAACCAAATAATATGTTAACAAAAAATAATAATATTAATTATGCAGCTACCGGCAAAAAAGAAATATCGGTAGCAAAAGCTTTTATTGCCAATGTATTTACATGGATGTTTTTAGCTTTGGTAATTACTGCTGCCACAGCTTACTTTTTTTCTTCAGATCCGGCATTGATTGGCTCATTAATTAATCCACAAACCGGAGGTATGTCAATACTCGGATGGTTAGTTATGCTTGCACCTTTAGGTTTTGTTTTGATAATGTCATTTGGCTTTAATAAATTATCAGCAGGAACTCTTTCCTTATTATTTATTGCCTTTGCAATTCTTCTCGGAATGAGTTTGAGTTTTATTCTTAAATTTTATACTCAAAGTTCAATTGCTTTAACATTTGTTGTAACGGCTTCTATGTTTGGAATCATGGCTGTAACCGGTTATACAACAAAAATTGACCTGACAAAATTCGGATCAATAATGATGATGGGATTAATAGGGATAATTATTGCTTCAATATTGAACTTTTTTATGAGGAGTTCAACAATGGAATATATTATAAGTTTTATTGGAGTGCTGGTTTTCACCGGCTTAACCGCTTATGATGTTCAAAAACTAAAACGAATCGGGAGTGGGGTAGAATTCGGAAGCGAAACAACTCGAAAATTAACAATTATGGGAGCATTGACACTTTATCTTGATTTTATAAATTTATTCTTATTTTTGCTGAGATTTTTAGGTAACAGAAAATAATAAAACCATAAATAAAAAGTATATATACTATTTTTGCAAAACGTTTTCTTTTTAAAACAAAAAATCTAAAAATTATTTAATATTTAAAAAAGTAATAATTTTTTATTGGATTTAGCAAAATAATATTTCTAAAAAATAAAATTAATGAAAGCTTATATTTTTCCCGGACAGGGGGCACAATTTGTTGGAATGGGAAAGGATTTGTACGAAAATTCTCGTTCAGCTAAAGAATTATTCGAGAAAGCCAATGATATTCTTAAATTTCGAATAAACGAAACAATGTTTAACGGAACTGATGAAGACCTCCGGCAAACAAAAGTAACACAACCTGCAATATTTTTGCATTCGGTTATTTTGGCGAGTCAATTGGGAAATGATTTTAAGCCCGATGTAGTAGCCGGGCATTCACTTGGGGAATTTTCAGCTCTTGTGGCTAACAAAACCCTTAGTTTCAAAGATGGGCTGAAATTGGTTTACAAAAGAGCACTTGCGATGCAAAAAGCTTGCGAAGCCGAACCTTCCACAATGGCTGCAATTATCGGCCTTGACGATGAAACTGTTGAAAACACATTGAAATCAATCGATGAGATCGTAGTTCCTGCTAATTATAATTGCCCGGGACAGTTAGTAATTTCAGGTTCAATAAAAGGTATTGAAATTGCTTGCGAAAAACTTAAAAATGCAGGTGCACGACGTGCAATTCCACTTAAAGTTGGTGGGGCCTTCCATTCGCCTTTTATGGAAAGTGCACGTGTTGAGCTTTCAGAAGCAATAAAATCAACAAATTTTATCGAAGGAATATGCCCAATATATCAGAATGTTACAGGACAATCTGTAACCGATCCTGAGATTATTAAAACTAATTTAATTTCACAATTAACATCACCGGTTCGTTGGACACAAATAATGCAAAATATGATTGCCAACGGAATTAAAACTTTTATAGAGGTCGGGCCTGGAAATGTTTTGCAGGGTTTGGTGAAAAAAATTGATCGTACTGTTGAAGCAAGCAGTGCTAAAATGTGATTGAAATCGGTAGTTTTTACAGAGAAATAAATCATTATTATTTTAAATAATTAAAAAAAACAAGATTTTGTTTATCTTAACACGTACAAATCAAACCATTATTTTTTTTTATTTAATACTTAATTATTTATTTGGCAAATAAAAAAAATATTAAGACCTTTGCACACCATTTTAAAAAAAAATAAACCTTAATAAAAGGAAACAAAAGATGTCAAGAATTTGTGAAATAACCGGCAAGAAAATGATTACGGGAAATAGTGTTTCCCATTCGCATAGTAAAACAAGAAGAAGATTTTATCCTAATCTTCAAACAAAAAAGTTTTTCATTCCTGAAGAAAGCAAATGGATCACCCTAAAAGTTTCAATGGCAGGATTAAAAAACATCAATAAAAAAGGAATTTCCGCTTGTTTAAAAGAAGCAGAAGAAAAGGGTTTTTATAAAAAAGCAAAATAATTTTTTTTCATATTTGTGAAATGCTGCTATACGTTTATTAAATGTAGCAGCATTTTTTGTTTGTACAATTTCGACCGATATCTATGTTTGTTATCTTCGATCGGAAACGTATCCATCCATACGAACCCATACGGGCTAACTTCGTGTCGCTTGCTTCGCTTCGTACGGACTTACTTTGTTTCGTAAACCTTGTAAATCACAAATAAGTAATTGTGTTAGTTTACAAATTTAAGTCAATTTTGTTTAGCATTTTCGTTCATTGTTAGTTTAAAAGATTAAATACTGCTATTAAAATAATAATTATTTAACAAATAAGTTTATAATTACTAAAATATTCGAATTTTAATCCTTATGAATATATTTAAATTTTACGTTTTTATCTTTTTGTTCATTTTTTCCTTGAGTTCTTTTAGTCAGAATAAAGCTGTTGTTTTTGGGAAAATTACCGATAAGGAAAATAAACCTATCCATCTGGCAAATATTACTGCAAAAGACCAGGCAGGCGGAGCCACAACTGATAAAGATGGAGATTATAGATTTGAAATACCGGCAAACACAAAAATTACCATCGTAATATCTTTTATCGGTTATGAAAGCGAAGAAGTTCCTGTTAATCTTTCAAGCGGAGAAGAAAAGAGAATAAATATTTCCCTAATTAAAAGCTCTACTGAGTTACCCGACTTTGAAATTAGAGACAAAGAAATCCGGAATACAAGTCTTTCGAGGGTTAATCCTAAAACTATTTCAGTAATACCAAGTGTTAGTGGTGGTGTGGAATCTGTAATAAAAACTTTGCCGGGGGTTTCTTCATCCAATGAATTAAGTTCTCAATATTCTGTTAGGGGAGGAAATTTCGATGAAAACCTTGTTTATGTTAATGGAATAGAAATTTATCGTCCATTTTTAGTGCGATCGGGACAACAAGAAGGCTTAAGTTTTATTAACTCATCTATGGTGTCATCAATTCTGTTCTCAGCAGGTGGATTTGATGCAAAATATGGTGATAAAATGTCTTCTGTTTTAGATATCCAATATCGAAAACCGCTTGAATTTGGAGGTTCATTTGGAATAAGTTTATTAGGTGGTGAAGCATTTATTGAAGGAATTACTAAAAACCGAAAATTCTCATATCTGCTTGGTGTTAGACAAAAATCCAATCAAAGTGTTTTGTCGGGACTTGATACCAAAGGCGATTATCAACCCTCGTTTACTGATGTTCAAACACTTTTAAGATATGATTTAAGTAAAAAAACCGAGATTTCTTTTCTTGGGCATTATGCACGAAACGTTTACAAATTTGTTCCTTCCGATCGCGAAACCGATTTTGGAACTTTTCAGGATGCTCATAGAGTGAAAATTTATTTCGACGGACAGGAAAAAGATAAATTTGAAACATTTTTTGGAGCTTTATCCTTAAATCATCTACCCCACAAAGATTTAAAATTAACTTTAACAGCCTCGGCTTTTAAAACTTACGAACGTGAAAATTTCGACATTCAGGGGCAATATTGGATTGGGCGTCTGGAAGCAGATTATGGAAGCCTTGATGATGAAGTTGCAAAAGTTATTCAATCAGAAGGCGTTGGAACATATCTGAATCATGCGAGAAATAAGCTTAATGCTTCAGTTTATAATATTGAGCACAAAGGAACCTGGAATAAATCCGATCATTTTATTCAATGGGGTATAAAATATCAACACGAGAATATTGATGATAATGTCAGTGAGTGGGATTTAATAGATTCTGCGGGTTATTCATTACCCAATCCGGCTTATGACCCCGGAAACCCAAATCCACCTCATCCTTCGTTTAAACTCTATTATTCTTTAAAAACCGATAATAATATTTCGTCAAATCGTTATACTGCCTTTATTCAGGATGCCTGGTCTGTTAAGAGTAATAATAGTGTAAATTTAACGGTAGGTTTAAGAGTTAATTATTGGGATTTTAATAAAGAATTGATTCTTAGTCCTCGTGCAACAATTTCTTTCAAACCGAATTGGAAAAAAGATATTGTTTTAAGATTCTCCAGCGGATTTTATTATCAACCCGTTTTTTTCCGTGAAATGAGAGATATGGAAGGTGTGATTAATGAGGATATTAAGGCCCAAAAATCAATTCATTTTGTGCTCGGTTCCGATTGGAATTTTTATATATGGTCGAGGCCCTTCAAATTTACCACCGAAATTTATTATAAACTTCTTGACGATTTAATTCCTTATGAAGTTGATAATGTTAGGATAAGATATTATGCTAAAAATAATTCTCATGGCTATGCAGCCGGAATTGACATGAAAATTAATGGAGAATTTGTAAAAGGAATTGATTCGTGGGCAAGCCTTTCGGTAATGAAAACCATGGAAGATATTGAAGATGATTTTTATTATGATTATTATAATAAAGAAGGTGAATTAATTGTACCGGGCATTACTTTTGATAATGCTCCTGTTGACAGCACTAAAGTTGAACCCGGATATATTCCACGGCCAACGGACCAACGTGTAAATTTCAGTTTGTTTTTTCAAGATTATCTTCCAAATAATCCCACATGGAAAATGCACCTGAGTTTATTTTTTGGTAGTAGTCTTCCATTTGGCCCGCCCAATTCTCCGAGATATAAGCATACTTTGAGAATGCCAACTTACAGAAGAGTTGATATCGGTTTTTCAAAACAATTAAAAGGCGAAAACACTGTTCTTTCACCCAAAAACCCTTTCCGTTATCTAAAGTCTGTTTGGATAACCGCGGAAATATTTAATTTATTTCAAATAAGTAATACGATTTCGTATTTTTGGATAACAGGCGTAAATGGAGGCCGGTATGCTGTTCCAAATTATTTAACACCACGACAATTAAATGTAAAATTGATAGTGAAGTTTTAGAGAAAATTTATCTCGTCTGATTTTTCTGAAGTTTTTTTTACAATTATTTTCGTAAAATTTCTCAACATTTTTATTTTTCCTAAAAGTATCAGAACTCAGTAATTTTGATGTTTTGATGAAATCATAAAAACCAATTTCCAATTGGTCTATCTACTAAAATTTTTAATAATACTCTCAGCAGCAAGCCATCCCGTTGAAAATGCAATTTGCAGATTATATCCTCCGGTGTCTCCGTCAACATCAATTATTTCTCCTGCAAAATACAGCTTATTAATAATTTTTGATTCCATGGTTTTTGAACTGATTTCTAAGGTGGGTATTCCTCCTGCAGTTATTATTGCTTCTTTGAACGGCCTGTAGCTTTTAATTTCAAACCTCAAATCTTTCATCAGTAACCTGATCTTTTTTCTGTCTTTTGCACTAATCTGATGGGCTTCTTTTTCTCCGTCTATTTCGGTGATTTCTAAAAATGCATCTATCATTTTACCGGGCAACCATTTTCGAAACAGAGATTTAATCATCATTTTTCCATGCTCATCAATATCTCTCAACAAGCGATTATCCAACTTCTTATCATCTAAAGCCGGTTTTAAGTCTATTGAAATTTCCACTTTGTTTTTTTTATCTATTTCATCGACAACAAAGCGGCTTAAGCTTAAAATTATTGGCCCCGATAAACCAAAATGCGTAAACAAAAGTTCACCGAAATCTTCTTTAATTTTCTTTCCGTTTACCCAAACAATAGCTTTGGAGTTTTTCAGGCTCAATCCCTGAAGCATTTGAGCAATATTACCTTTGGTTTCGAGAGGAACCAATGCAGGCCTGGCAGGAATTATAGTGTGCCCGACATCTTTAGCAAGTTTATATCCTTCACCACTTGAGCCTGTTGCCGGATAAGCCATTCCTCCGCTTGCAAGTATTACATTGTCGGAATAATATAATTTTATTTCATTGTTTGTTATGCTTTTTGCCTCAATTCCAATAAGTTTATTGCCTTCAACTACCAAGGAAGTAATTCTGGTTTTATATTTAGTAACAACATGGTTTTTCTTAGTAATACGAATTAATGCATCTACTACATCTACGGCTTTTTCGCTGGCAGGAAATATTCTGCCACCTCTTTCAACAATAGTTTTAACACCATGATTATTTAATAATTCAACCATCTCTTTAGAAAAAAATTTGGAAAAAGCATTCTTAAGAAATCTGCCGTTCGGATGAACTTTTTTTATAAAATCAGACATGGGAGCATCGTTAGTTATATTGCATCTGCCTTTTCCTGTGATTCTTAACTTACGGCCTGCTCGTTCCATTTTTTCTAATAATAAAACTTTCAATCCCGATTCTCCTAATTTTCCGGCAGCAAGCAAACCGGAAGCACCGGCTCCAACAATTATAACATCGTATTTTTCCATATTTTTTTGAGTGATAAATCTTGGCAAAGGTAAATATATGTTCGGGACACACAAAGCATTTAATATCCAATAAAGATTCTCAAATTAAAAAGCACTTTCTTATTTCGTCCCATCAGGAAAAGAATCAGGCTTTGAGAATTTTGGATTTGTCAAAAAATCATCATCCCGCAAAGTTTTTATAAAAGCTTTTAAGTCTATCTTTTCATTTGGTGTTAACAGAATTCCATTATTGGCAATGTGATGCATCAAAGGATTTATATATGGCGACCAAATTAGGTGATGCGAATAAAATTCGATGACCTCGTCTAAGGTAGCAAAACGTCCATCGTGCATATAAGGGCCTGTTAATTCAATGTTTCTGAGGGTAGTTGCTTTGTAGGCTCCATAATCCATAGGGTCGCCGCTAATATGGAATCTGTCGCGAATATCCTCATATTCACCCGTAAACAATGAGTCTTTACCGTTATTATAAAATAGATTTGTTGTAAAAAGAGGATTTCCATAGCCGCCATGACAATGAAAACAATCGGCTCCTTCTTCAGTCGTAAACAGCACAAAACCATTTAATTCAGAAGGAGAAAGTTGTTGTTCACCTCTCATATATTTATCAAATTTTGAATTTGCCGAAATTAAAGTTCTGATGAACTGGGCAATTGCTTTGCTGATATTTTTTACTGTAACTGTTTCCGAACCAAATGCTTTTCGGAAAAGTTCGGGATAGCCCAAAGTGTTTTGAATTAATATTTTAGCCCTGACAGTATCGCTAAACATTTCGTGTTCAGCTATTATTCCCATCCAAACAAGGTCTTCAATATTTCTATAATATTCTTTTGGATTTTCATTACTTATAAAGCCATTCCATAAATATCCCGAATGATTCCAAACAAGATTAATTAAAGGCAGCATCACATGTGGAGTTGGTTTTCCGCCAATTCCATGTGTAAAACCACCCGGAAAGTCGGGATTATTTATTCCACATTCGAATGAATTCTCCTGCTTATGGCAAGTTGAGCAACTCATCAACGAATCGGGATGCGAACGCCCACTGACTCTGCCGTCATAAAATAAAAATTTTCCAAGCTCAACACCTTCAACAGTCATTGGGTTGTCATCCGGAATATTTAAAATTGTAGGAAAACCGAAAGGAATTTCAATTTCGTAGGGTGTTGCTTCGTAAACTATTTCGGTGATTTTTTCCTTATTACAAAAAGTAATTATCAGTAGTAAACAAAAACCAAGCGAAAATAAAATAAACTTTTTCATAATGATTTACTAATTTAAAATCTTAACCGCAAAAACATTATGCCCGTTTTCGCAAGCCAGATTCATGGCTTCCTGATTTTGCATTATGTCTCCTCCGTAAACATTATGGTCGTATATATTCGGATTTCGAAACCAATTTTCAATATTCATTGAGATTTCAATTTCTTTAGTTTGATTTTCAATTAAATTAAAAGATGATGAAAGTAGGTTTACTTGAAAATAGTTTTGAATAAAACCGGTAATAGAATCAGTATAGCTATGATAAATTTGACCAACGCCAAGATGAAAATCAAAAGGATTGATAGTGTTTTCATTAGATAACCATTTCCCGTTCATTTTCATATAATGATATCCACCACCAAGATATTCAGGCCAAAACATATCGCGTTCGGGAGGATTCAAAAACATTAATGTATGATTTTTTGCCTCTGAAATTCCAAAAGTAAAGGAGATTGAATAATAGTTTCCTGCAGCCAATTTATCTGGAATTTTCCATGTTTGAGTTGACAAAATATCAGTATCAATATAATGGATATCCTTCCATTCATCAATCAAAATGTCTTCACCGTCAGATTTATGTAAAACTACGTCAGAAATAAAATATTGAATTTCGTTAACAAGATATTGATTACCGGCATCATTTTCATAAATCATTGTGTCAAACTCAAGTAATTTTCCTCCATTATAATGAGCGAATTTTAATGTAATACTCGCAAATTCCTCTTTTTCATCGGTTTCATTGTTTTTTTTGCATCCGACTATGAAGGAGAAAGTTATTAGGAATAAGAGAATTATATAATTTTTCATCGGTTTAAATCTGCTGGAGAAAAGTTTTCTTAATATGGAATAGTACCCGAAACAACAACATAACTTAAAGTATCGTACAAACTTTGTGCCTCTTTATAAACTTTTCCATCAATAAGTATTTTTACATTAATTCCCGATTCGATGTTTTTATAAATTGCAGAAACATAAAGAATTTGTCCTTTCTTGCCTGTAAATTCATAAAACCACTCATCCTCCTCGCTTTCAACCGAAACGCTTTTATCAACTAAGTTTCCGTTTTCGTTTCTAAAAGAAATTTCATAATCGGAAGCTGAGTCTGTTATTAAATATTTTATCTGTTTTTCGTTTTCCTTTTCGCAGGAAAATGCAAAAAAAATAAAAAACAGTAAAACCATTAAAAATTTCTTTTGAAGGAAGTTCTTAAAATTCATAAATTTTATGTTTATCAGTAAAATATTGAGTTAAATTTCAAAAAATAAATTAATAAAAAACACCCTGCCGGGTTCAAACAGTTTTTTGTCGCTTCCGATTATTCTTCGGTTTAAATGCTCGTAATAAGCTGTATTGAATACATTTTTTACTCCACCGGAAATTGAGAAATTCGTATTGTATTTATATAAAAACCTTAAATTCATTAAAGCAAATCCGGGTGTTTTGGATTCATAAAATGCTTCGGAGATGTTGTTTTGGGCTGCTACAAATCTAAAATTTATATTTGGAATAAAAGTTGAATTAAAGAATTTATATGAAAAATCCAGCGAAGCTTCAAATGGAGGAATTTCCGGCAAAGGATCGTTCTTGATTTTTTCCTCAGCTACCACTTGTTTATTTTCAATTATATACTTTGTGGTTTCTGGATTAATTCCTCTTGTTATTGCAGCCTTTAAATCTAATACTAAACGGCTTGATAAGTGATTTTTATATGCAAATTCAAAACCAAACAGACTCACATTATCAAGGTTGCAAAACTGTTTAACTCCGGCAACATCTTTTGTTTGAGGCTTTATCTCACTTGGGGGAATCATTTTTGAGGAAATAAAATCTTCAACATAGGAATAGAATCCATTTAACTCGAATATTCCCAAATTTTGATTTTCAAATCTTAAGCTTAGGTCGAGCTCATTGTTTTTTTCGGGTTTCAATTTTGGGTTTCCGAGGTAGTCGAAATTATCATAGCCTACTGGCAGCAAAATAATAAATCTTTCCACCATGTCGGGGCTTCTTACTCCCCGGCCTGCTGAAAGCATTACTGAAAATTTTTCAGAAAAATATTTTCTTAACCCCCCGCTTAAACTGAAATTTATAAAATCAGAATCTACATCAGGATTTGAGTAAATTACTTTTCCGTTCATGGCTTTCAATATTAAATCGTTTGAACCGGCTTTATTATAATCAAGCCGAAAAGCAGCAACATATTCAAAATCATTATGAATTGTCGAAAGTTCGGAAAAGAAACCGAAATTGTTTATTTCGGCATCATTCCATAATTTTTCAGTTTTAACAGGTAGTCCGGGTTGTTTTATCAAATACTTTTTTCTGTCGCCATCTTTCAAAGTATTTTCGAAATCGGAACCGGCAAACAATTTAATTTTTCCAATTTCCATTTCTATTTCAGCCCGACAACCTGATTTTATGGCATGAATGCTCGAAATAGCAACAACCGTATCGGAAAACGGCCTGTTTTTATTATCCATAATATGCTTAACATCCGAATTATAAATTTTCAGCTTTATGTTTTTTATATTTTCCGATAATTCCAAAATATTATAATCGGCCGACAAAAGCCTTGTGTCGTCGCTGCGTTCGTCCATTGGCAGTGCAGGAAACAAAACATTACGGCCAAATGAATTATTTAAATATAATTTTATTTCCTGTTTTTTAGTAATTTTTGCCCCGACCCCTATAGAATAATCATATTTTTCAAACTCTGATTTTACCTTTTCTCCATTTCCATCCGTGTAATTTCTATATTCTTTTTTATTTCCGCTAGCAATAAAATAAAATTTGTTGTTTCCACCTTTGATTGCAATTCGTTCGCTTGTACCATCATAATTGCTTTCAAAACCCTTCATAGCATTTAACTTTAGGCTAAATTTTTTAAAAGGCTGAGGTTGTAATGTTTTCATGTTTATTACACCACCAAAAGAAGGACCATAACGCAATGCAAAGGGCCCTTTAATGATCTCAATTTTATCAATGTCGTAAATATTAATATGCGAAGAAGTTGGATCCATGCGGTTGGGGCAACCACCTTCAATTTTCAAACCATCGTTTGCCAAGACATTCAGTTGACTGAATTTGAAACCTCTGACAACCGGATCAATTCCCGAACCGCCTTTTCTGATACCTGAGACATTTGGAACTGACCGAAGAAAATCTCCAACACCAGAGGCTTGTTTTTCTTCAATTTCTTTTTTACCGAGTGTGATTTTCAGGTAAGGAATTTCTTCCGAGATTTTATCTCTTACAATCACTTCGTTTAGGTTTTCGATTTTTGGAAATAAAAAAATGTTTTTTAGGTTTACGTTAGTAAGTTTATCTGATATAGTGATTTTTAGGCGTTTGTTTTTGTAGGCAATATGTTTAAAAACAAGGAAATATTTGCCTTGAGTTTTTATTTCCAATTCAAATTTTCCGTTGCTTTCGCTGATTGTTCCTATTCTCAGATTTTCTAAAATTACTTCAACATCGGAAATGGGAAGTTTTGTTGACTCATCAATAACAAAACCCTGAACTAATGCCGGTTTTTGTCCATGACAAATAAAAACCATCAGAAGAAAAAATATTAAAAATAATGCTTCTTTTTTAAATATCAAGCTTACTGATTGAGGTTTTGGGAAATTCCCTGCAAGATGCGAAACTTGACTAATGACATTAAAAAAATGCATAGAATTATTCTATTTTTGCACAAAGTTAATCCATTTTTTAATATAGAAAATATTTTAATTTAAAAGATTATTATTGACATATGAATAGATGAGGTTTATGAATTTAAAATTAAAATGACAAACAGTATAAAAAAAGATATTTAAAATGAAATTTAAAATAGGCGACGAGGTAAAATTCTTAAATGAAAAAGGCGGGGGAATTGTCAGTAAAATTATCAGCAGTAGTATGGTAAACGTTGCAATTGAAGAGGGTTTTGAAATTCCTACTCTAATAAGTAATCTGATAAAGATTGAAATTGTTGACACGGCTTCTGATTTTTTTCATGAAAAATTTGATGTTGAGGTACCAAAGCAAGAAGCGGAAGCGGAAATTGAATATAGTGACAAAACGAGCCGCCTCGTAAAATATGCCTCAAAAGGAGAAAATCTTCCGGGTATTTATTTTGCTTATGTTCCACAAGATCAGAAATGGATGATTACAGGATTGATTGATGTTTTTGTGATTAATTTTACGGATTATGATATTCTATATAGCTTTTTTCTGTGTCAAGGCAAGAAACAAATCGGGATAGATTATGGCTCAATTAAACCACAATCGAAAAATTTAATTGAAACGATCGACCGTGATGAAATTGAAGATTGGACAAACGGAACTATTCAGATTATGTTTCATAAGGATGAAGACAAAGATATCTTGCTTCCTTTAAGTACTAATTTTAAAATTAAGCCTTCAAAATTTTATAAGGAAAATAATTATCGAGAAACTTCATTTCTAAACGAAAAAGCCATAATCTACTCGATATTTGATCTTTCGCAGAAAATACTTGTTTCAGGTTTAAAAGATGAAAAAGACATTAAACAACAACAAATAATGGAAATTAAGGCAATTGAAGCAAAAGCGATAGTTTTAATTGACAAATACAAAACAGGCCCCAGTGAAGCAGTAGTTGATTTACACATTCAAGAACTTATTGATGATGACGCAGAAATAGAAAGCTCTAAAATACTTGATTTTCAAATGAATCATTTTGAAAAATGCTTAGATAGTGCTCTCATAAATCATTATCGAAAAATTACTTTTATTCACGGTGTAGGAAACGGAGTTTTAAAACTAAAAATCATTGAAGCCTTGAAAGATTACAAAGGTGTTGACAACCAAAGTGCTTCGATGGCAAAATTTGGAGTTGGTGCAATTGAGGTTTTGATCAGACACAATAGATAGTTGCCGGAATTTGCTGTAGCAAGCAATGAAATATTTTTCTTAACTGCTTATGCATGAAGAAAATTACGACTTAACTAATAAAATATTACTGCTTGATAATTACTAATATTTCCCCTTTCATCAGCAACTTCTATTTTGAAAACATTTTTTCCTTTTTTGATTCTGTCGTCAATGAAGTAAGTTAGTCTGTCGTTTTTTTTATCATATTCCATTAATATCCAGCG
>CAZBSL010000011.1:0-4769 GCA_964494265.1 uncultured Bacteroidales bacterium | reverse complement strand
CAATGAAGTAAGTTAGTCTGTCGTTTTTTTTATCATATTCCATTAATATCCAGCGGTTATTTAAAGTTGCTCGATAGCTTTTTATTCCCGAAAAATCATCGCTTGTATTTATTACGATGGTTTTATAGCCTTTTATTTTTTTCTTATTGTGAATATTTAATGCGATGATTTCAGGTGAAATTGTATCGAGAATAATCGTATATTTGCCGAATTGCTTGTTTTTTGCGATCAAAAATCCATTTTCCCATTTTCCGCCAATTGCACTGAACTTTTCTTCCTCTCCATAAATATATGCTATCAAAACTTTTTCCTTCAGCCGATTAGGAATTGAATCCGGTTTAATAGCAATTGTAATATTTTTATGTAAAGGGGTATATTTATTATGAATATGATATGTCTTGGAAAAAGAATTTGGTAGAGGTTCAGAAATTTTATACTCAAAAATAATTGAATCGTAAAGTGTATTTGGGGGAATTGTAACAATTAAACTATCAGTTTCAAAGATATTTTGCTCAGAATAAGAATAATATTCCTGCTTCTTCGAAATTTTTTTACTTTCGTTAAATAGGCTATCGTTGGGCGAATCACTTTTTACAATAAACGAAAGCTGTGAAGTATTTCCAAAAACGTCTTTAATTATAAAATTTATATTATGAAATGATGAATCCTGAAAGTTAAAAATTCCATTGTTCAAAACGCTGTCGGAAACGCTTAGCTTATTATTTGGTGCAATTTGGGTTTTTTGAATTCGTATTTTATTATCAATAAACTCCGGATAATCAATCAAAGCATTTACGTATCTTGTTTCGTTGAACGAAAATGTTTGCATTTTATATGAGTGTCGTAAAACGCTGTCAGAGAATATTTCGATAGAGTAAATTCCATTTTTACTTCCATTATTATTTCCTAAGTCGTATGTTTGAATGCCAAAAGCAATTTCCCCTGAAACATGAATTGTATCTTCGCCTGTAATTTTATGCTGCATTCCCCACCCTCCGATTTTATACTTCTTAGCTTGACTTGAATTTTCAACAAAGCTGCTATCCGAAACCGGATATATTTTTAATAATTTGATTTTGGGACGTGTATAATCTTTGCTTTTAAATCCGAAAAGAAACGGATTGATAGGTTTTTCTGTTTTTTCATCTCTGATTTCGAAATGAAGATGAGGCCCTTCCGAACCACCCGTATTACCTGAGAAAGCAATTATATCTTCTTTCTTAACTTTTAATTGATTTTTTTTGGGGAAAATATTCAATTCAAATTCTTCTCTTTTGTAATGTTTCTGCTTAACAAATTTCTCAATTTTTTTATTAAATTTTTTTAAGTGTGCATAAACCGAAACAAAGCCATTAGGGTGAGCGATATATAATGCTTTTCCGAAACCTGTTGCCGAAACTTTAATTCGTATAATATATCCATCAGCAATTGCATAAATTTTTTCGCCTGTTTTTCCTTTTGTCTTGATATCAATTCCCGAATGAAAATGATTAGTTCGCAACTCTCCGAAAGTACCGGTTAATACTATCGGAAAATTAATTGGGGAGCGAAAATAATCTTGCGGATAAATGTTTTGTGCTTCGGTAATTATTGAAGAAAAAAACAGAAGTGTTATTAATATCCAGGCAGTTATTATTTTATACATTTTATTGGTTATCGTATTTTATTTTTTCTATTATTTTACTTATTTCCTCCATTGAATTTATAATAAAATCTGCTTTTTTAAACTTTTCCAGATTTTTGTTTGAATTTAATAAAACAGTTTTCATCCCGGCATTTTTTGCACCTATAATATCTTTTTCATAAGAGTCGCCGATCATTACACATTCGGATGTAGTTATCCCGATATTATCAGCAAGCTCTTGAAAAAATAATGGTGAAGGTTTTTTATGCCCTAAATCTTTTGAACAAAAAAAATGATGAAAATATTTGTCGGCACCAACACGTTTTAAAGCATCTATAATATCTTTTGTTCCCGAATTTTCAGCACCACTTGCAATACAGCAAATAAATTTAGGATTTAATTTTTTTAAGGAGTTTTCTGCTCCATCTACCCAAGCTACTTTTTCCCATTCCGACATTGGGCCATCAAATCCGAAATCAACCATTATTGTATTGCCCCAGTCGAAAATAAATGCTTTTGTCATTAATTTCAATTTTGAATTATTTGATTTTGCAAAAGTATTGAAAAATGATAGTTTTTTGGAAGAAGTAAATTGCATTTTATTCAAAAGGATTTTTGTTTTTTGAAAAGTCAGGCTTGTAATTTTCATAACTCGCCATATCTTGTACCCAGCCGTTAAACATTCCGAGCTTTTCCATTTCTGAAACAACTTTTTCGTATTCGCTTTTTTTAAGTGTACGATTAAGTTTCTGATGGTTTGCAACATTTTGTGTAGGATAATATTGCGACATTAATGAAATATGAATCTCAGGCGAAATCTCTTTTGCAATTGTTCGTAAAACATTAATACTATTTTCAACCTGCTCAGGTAATACTAAATGTCTGATAATTATTCCTTTTTTAGCATAACCAAATTCATCTAAAACCAATTCTGAGCCTTTTTGACGATACATTTCTTTAATTGCTTTTAAAGCAAATTCGGGGTAATCATCTGCATCCGAATATTCTTTTGAAATGTTTCTATCATAATATTTATAATCCGGTAAATAAACATCGACAAATTCCTCAAGGTCTTCTATTGAGTCAACAGTATCGTATCCATTAGTATTATAAACAATTACCGGATTTCTTCCAATTGCTTTTAATGAATTTGCAATTACTTTCATTTGAGGAATGAAATGCGATGGCGAAACAAAACCAAGAATATTAATTCCCGTGTTGAGGATCTTAATAATTTGGTTTAAAACTTCTTTCAGTATAAATTTTTCGGAAAAGTCCCTTTTTATGTTCTTGCTGATTTGATGATTTTGACAATAAATACATTGCAAATTACAATTAGTAAAAAAAATGTTGCAAATCCCTTTATTTCCGCTTATTGGTGGCTCCTCTCCTCGATGATTACAAATTGAAGAAATATTAAATGTAGCATCCGACTTACAATATCCCAAATTCCCTGTAAAGCGATTGGCATGGCAATTTCGAGGGCAAAAGCAGCAATCCCTTAACTCCTCCAAAGGTTGAAGTAAAGTATTAATATCAAGATTTTCAATTTTTTGATTCATCTTTTCCACTTTATAATTTGGGAATATTTTCATTAACAAATTTATAGAAATTTTTCTGCTTTTGTCGATTGCAAAAAATATAAAAACCGCTGAGGTCGCAAAAAAACGCAAAATATTTTGTATTAATCATTTCTTCAGGATGAAAACATTTTGCGGGCTACGTTTTTTCTTGCTTACTAAGTATATATTATATACCTTTGCTTAAAAAAAATGTAATTTATCTGTAAAATAATGACCCGTTCAGAAATTCTTGAAATTCTTAAAAAATACAAAAACGAAAATGCTGAAAAGTATGGTATTAATAATATAGGATTATTTGGCTCATATTCAAAAGATGAAGGAAAATATGAGAGTGACATTGATGTTATAATTGAAACTACTGAACCAGATCTTTTTAAACTGGTGCATATCAAAGATGAATTGGAAAAATTGTTCCATAAAACTATTGATATTGTGAGAAATCGTGAGAAAATGAATCCATACTTAAAAAAACACATAGAAAAAGATGCTATCTATGTTTAACCAAGAATTAGTCCAGGATATATTAAATCAGATTTTAGATGCTACTCAAAAAGTAATCACTCGTTTCAAACCAATAAAAACAGTAGAAGATTTTACGAACTCACCGAAAGGAAAAGAAAAACTTGATTCCATTTGTATGCAATTAATTGCAATTGGAGAAAGTTTAAAGAATATTGATAAAATTACAAATAAAAACCTTTTAATAAAATATCCCGAAATAGATTGGAAAGGTGCAAAAGGGTTAAGAGACATCATTACTCATCAATACTTTGATATCGATGCCGAAGAAATTTTCTGGGTTTGTGAGAAGCATATTCCAGCACTATCTGAAACAATAGAAAAAATTATTAATGAGGGGAAATATGATAATATTGGTAATGAATAAATATATAGTTAATGTATTATTACGCTTGGATGGTTTGAAACCTAAGTAATTTTTAGTTTAAAAAAAACTATTATTTTATAGGATTTTGTTGGGGAAAGTATTTTTACGAATTCGTATTTAAAAGATAATCAAATGACAGCAGCTAAAAGTTAATTTACCTCCAAAAAAATTTAATAATTATCTTATTTTTGCCCTTAATGTATAAGCATACAAAAACGGGAAAAAAAGCTATAATTTTTGGTGCCGGGCCGGCGGGGCTTACGGCAGCTTTTGAATTGCTTAAGAAATCTGACGTAAAACCAATAATTTACGAGATGTCTAATGATATTGGCGGAATTAGTAAAACCGTTAATTATAAAGGAAACCGTATTGATATAGGCGGCCATCGTTTTTTCTCTAAATCAAAAACCGTTATGGATTGGTGGCTTAAGATTTTACCGGTTCAGGACGAAAATACCTCAGGTACTTCTTCCAAAGTCATGCTTATTCGGCAACGTTTATCCAGAATTTTTTATTTACGTAAATTTTTTAATTATCCGATTTCCCTAAATTTAAATACTTTAAAAAACCTTGGAGTAGTTCGGATTTTTAAAATTGGATATAGTTATTTATGGATCAGAATTTTTCCTGTAAAGAATGAAGAATCCCTTGAAGACTTTTTTATTAACCGCTTTGG
>CAZBSL010000010.1:30165-32277 GCA_964494265.1 uncultured Bacteroidales bacterium | reverse complement strand
AAAGAAAGTTTTACAAAATACAAGGAAAGGATTTAAGTCATTGTGTACTTACTTCTCTTAACTTTTCTATTAATCTTTTTGCATTTAATAATAAAAAATCAATTTATTCTCTATGATTTTTTAAATTACTAATTTTGCAGTAATATTTTTTTTAGCCACCAAATGAAAAAGGCAAAGTATATAATTCATTTCTACTAATATAATTTAGAAATATAATGACTGAAAATGATGATTTCGGGAAGGAAGAAAAATTATTTTCCGAATTCCCCCCGATTTCTACAAAAGAATGGGAAGAAAAAATTAATATCGACCTTAAGGGTGCTGATTTTGAAAAAAAGCTTGTTTGGAAACCTATTGAAGATTTTAAAGTTAAACCTTATTATAGGGCTGAAGACCTAAAAAATTTAGAGTATCTCAATTCCCCGCCCGGAGAATTTCCTTTTGTCAGAGGAAATAAAAAAGATAATGATTGGATTATTAGAGTTGACATTGAAAATATCAATATTAAAGAAGCAAACGCAATTGCATTAAATGCCCTGAAAAACGGTGTTAACGCAATTGGATTCAATGTTGAAAAAGTTGATTCTGAAAAAAGTATGGAATCACTTTTGCAAGGAATTGACCTTGAAAAAACCGAAATTAATTTTATTTCATCAAATTCCTATTCTCAAATAATTGATTTGTTTATCAATGAAATAATCCGGCAAAATCTTAATAAAGATAATATTAAAGGTTCAATAAATTACGATCCTATTTCTCAACTTGCTACAGAAGGTAGCTTGAGGATAAATGAAAAGACTACTCTTGAGGAATCTGCTAAGCTTTTTACAAAAATTATTAAAGAACTTCCCGAATTCAAAGCAATAAGCATTAATGGGAACATTTTTCACAACTCAGGCGCTTCAATAACACAAGAGATAGCCTATAGTCTTGCTTCTGGAAATGAATATATTTATCGCTTGGTTTCAAATGGATTAAGCATAGATAAAATTTTACCGAGAATATTATTTTCATTAGCAATCGGATCAAACTATTTTATGGTTATTGCAAAGTTTAGAGCAGCCCGTTTGCTTTGGACAAAAATTACAGAACAATATAATCCAAAGAATAATAATTCACAAAAGATGAATATTCATGCAGTTACATCTTTGTGGAATAAAACTATTTATGATCCGTATGTAAATATTCTTCGTAACACAACTGAAGGAATGTCGGCTGCAATGGGTGGAATTGATTCAATGACCATCAATCCTTTTGATATATCTTTTAAAGAGGCTGACAAGTTTTCGATGAGAAATGCAAGAAATACTCAGTTAATTTTAAAAGAAGAATCGTATCTAAATAAAATTGCCGACCCTGCCGGTGGTTCTTATTATATTGAAAACTTAACTAACTCAATTGCTGAAGCTTCGTGGAATATATTTCAAGAAATAGAAAAAAACGGAGGTTTGATTAATTTGTTGCAAAAAGGAATTATTAAGGATGAAATTGAAGCAACAGCTCAAAAAAGAGACATGGATATTGCCCAAAGAAAAGTTTCAATACTTGGAACCAATCAATATCCAAATGTTAATGAAACAATGTTGGATAAAATTGAAACAGATGCAAAACCTGACAATAAGGGTCTAAAACAATATCGTGGTGCCGATGCTTTCGAGGCTATAAGGCTTGCAACCGAAAAGCATACAAAAAAAACCGGAAAAAGGCCGGGGGTTTTTCTACTGACAATGGGAAATCTCGCAATGCGAAAAGCAAGGGCAACCTTTTCTGAGAATTTTTTCGGATGTGTGGGATATGAAATTTTCGATAATCCTGAATTTAAAACTACCGAGGAAGCAATTAAAGCCGCTCTTGATTCGAAAAACGAAATTGTTATAATTTGTAGTTCCGACGAAGAATATGTCGAAATTGTACCAGTTATTACCAAAGAAATAAAAGCTCAAAAGCCAAAAACATTAGTAGTAGTAGCCGGCTTTCCAAAAGAAAATATTGAAGGCTTTAAAAAAGTCGGGGTTGATGATTTTATTCATGTTCGTAAAAATGTTCTTGAAACTTTAATTAATTTTAATAAGAAATTGGGAATTGGAGATTAATTTGAGGAATAAGTTAAAA
>CAZBSL010000010.1:14396-30065 GCA_964494265.1 uncultured Bacteroidales bacterium | reverse complement strand
TAAAATCAAAACAACTAACTACATCTATACAATTTTATAACAAAAAACCAAACAAAAATATGCGTCCTGATTTTAAAAATATTGATTATAAATCCGAGTCAAAACACGAACTTGGTTTTGAAGAATGGGAGAAAAAAGAACGGATAGAAAAAAGTTGGAAGACACCCGAACAGATTCCGGTTAAAGCTGTTTATGGCGAGAGTGATCTTTTAAAAATGGAACATTTGAACTTTGCTGCCGGCATAAAACCTTTTTTAAGAGGTCCATATTCAACTATGTATGTTATGCGTCCATGGACAATTCGGCAATATGCAGGCTTTTCAACAGCCGAGGAATCAAATGCATTTTATCGCCGAAATCTTGCCGCAGGGCAAAAAGGGCTTTCAGTTGCTTTCGACCTTGCTACCCATCGAGGCTATGATTCCGATCATGAACGTGTAGTAGGTGATGTTGGAAAAGCCGGAGTTGCTATCGACTCAATTCTTGATATGGAAGTTTTATTCGATCAAATACCCCTGGATAAAATGTCGGTTTCAATGACTATGAATGGTGCGGTGCTTCCAATTATGGCTTTCTATATTTTGGCTGCTGAAGAGCAAGGTATACCTAAAGAAAAACTTATTGGAACCATTCAAAATGATATTCTTAAAGAATTTATGGTTAGAAACACATACATTTATCCACCTTTGCCATCAATGAAAATTATTGCAGATATTTTTGAATACACTTCGAAAAATATGCCGAAATTTAATTCAATCAGCATAAGTGGTTACCATATGCAAGAAGCAGGTGCAACCGCCGACCTTGAGCTTGCCTTTACCCTTGCCGACGGACTTGAATACCTCAGAGCAGGTGTTAATGCCGGAATGGATATAGATGCTTTTGCTCCTCGATTGTCGTTTTTTTGGGGTATTGGGATGAATCATTTTATGGAAATTGCAAAATTGCGTGCAGCTCGTATGCTTTGGGCAAAAATTGTAAATAAATTTAATCCGAAAAATCCAAAATCTTTAGCTTTAAGAACACATTGCCAAACCTCAGGATGGAGCTTAACCGAGCAAGATCCATATAATAATGTAAGCAGAACTTGTATTGAAGCTATGGCGGCAGCTTTAGGCCATACACAGTCGCTTCACACAAATGCTCTTGATGAAGCAATTGCTTTACCAACCGATTTCTCCGCACGAATTGCTCGAAATACACAGATTTATATTCAAGAAGAAACCAATATTTGTCGTGCTGTTGATCCTTGGGCAGGTTCATATTATGTTGAGTCCCTTACTCACGAAATTGCTCATAAAGCATGGAATTTGATAGAAGAAATTGAAAGCCTTGGCGGAATGGCAAAAGCTATTGAAACAGGTGTGCCGAAAATGCGTATTGAAGAAGCGGCTGCACGAAAACAGGCTAGAATTGATACAAGAAAAGATACAATTGTAGGAACAAATAAATATAAACTTGAGACAGAAGATCCTCTTGAAACTCTGGAGGTGGATAATACGGCGGTTCGTGATTCTCAAATTAAAAGGCTTAATAAATTGAAAGCCGAAAGAAATAATAATGAAGTAAAACAGGCATTAGATAATTTGACAAAAGCTTGCAAAGCAGGAAATGGCAACCTCTTAGAACTTGCTGTTGAAGCCGCTCGGAAAAGAGCAAGCCTCGGTGAAATTTCTTATGCATGTGAAAAAGTTTTTGGGAGGTATAAAGCAGTGATAAGATCAATTTCAGGAGTATATTCATCCGAATCAAAAAATAACGATGAATTTAAAAAAGCCTGTGAAATGGCTGATGAATTTGCAAAATTAGAAGGACGAAGGCCCAGAATAATGATTGCAAAAATGGGACAAGACGGCCACGACCGGGGTGCAAAAGTAGTGTCAACCGGTTATGCCGACATAGGTTTTGATGTTGATATTGGGCCATTGTTTCAAACTCCGGCCGAAGCAGCCCGCCAAGCAGTTGAGAACGATGTACATATTTTAGGAGTTTCAAGCCTCGCAGCAGGCCATAAAACTTTAGTACCGCAAGTTATCGAAGAACTTAAAAAACTCGGACGAGATGATATTATGGTTATTGTGGGAGGCGTAATCCCTCATCAGGACTACGACTTTCTTTATAAAGCCGGTGCAGTTGCAGTTTTTGGGCCCGGTACAGTTATCGCTGATGCAGGAATAAAAATGCTTGAGATTTTGATTGAATCAAGGAAAAATTAATCGCAAAGCTCTAATAATATTATTTTTTTATCAAATTTAATTTCAAAGAAATTTCAAGCATTCTAACAATTGGTATTTTTGCTTTTTCGATGGTTTCGTTTGATAAAATAATTTCAGGTGTTTCATTTTTCATTGATAAATACAATTTTTCCATTGTATTTTTTTTCATATAAGGACAATCATTACATGAACAAGTTTCGTTGGTGGGAACTATAATAAAATTTTTATCAGGTGATTCCTTTTTCATCTGATGAAGTATTCCGGTTTCAGAGGCAATTATAAAACGTTTCGCTTTATCTAACCTTGTGAATTTTAGCATCGCAGTAGTTGAACCGATAAAATCGGCAAGCTCTAAAACTGCTGCTTTACATTCGGGGTGGGCAACAAGTTTTGCATCAGGATTCGCAACTTTCAAATTAATAATTGCTTCAGTTGATAAAATATCGTGAACCTCACAGGTTCCATTCCATAAAACCATATTTCGGCCCGTAAGTTGGTTTACATAAGCACCAAGATTCTTATCAGGTGCGAAAATGATCTTTTGCTCTTTTGGAAATGATTCAACAATATTAACAGCATTTCCGGAAGTGCAAATAACATCAGACATTGTTTTTATGGCTGCCGAACAATTTATGTATGAAATAACTATGTGATCAGGATATTTTTCTTTAAACTTTTTAAATTCATCAGCCGGACATGAATCAGCCAGCGAACACCCAGCTTCCAAATCAGGGAGTATTACCTTTGTTTTTGGATTTAATATTTTTGCCGTTTCTGCCATGAAATGCACGCCTGCAAAAACAATTATGTCGCTTTGAGTTTCTAAGGCTTTTTGTGCCAAACCGAGGCTGTCACCAATATAATCAGCAATATCCTGAATTTCAGGAATTTGATAATAATGAGCAAGTAAAACAGCATTCTTTTCTTTCTTAAGTTTTTCTATCATTTTTGTATATTTCAAATCAGCTACGAAATTAATTTATTTTTTTTCATGGATTTTTTTCATTCTAAATTTTAGCTAATAGTATTATTTATTTTATAAAGAAATTATTATTATTATTTATCCTGTTAGTTGTCTTAATAAAATTATCAATATATTTTTGCTTTTCAAAAAATATCATTTTATTAACATTTTACTAACACTGTTTATTATAATAATTGTAATTATTTTAAGGATTTAATGTATTATTAACATTTATAAATTTAAAACTGTTGTTAATATTTTATTTCGTAAGTTGAATACTGTGATTGTTGAAATCATGGTGATTATTTTTGATAATTTTTTAATTTTTTATAAAATTCGCAAAGAAATTAACAATTTGTTGAAAAATATTTTTGTTATGAAAAATTAGTAACAATTTTAATTAGAAATTAACAATATTTTGTTAAAAAATCATTGTTTTGAATATTAGTAGTGTATAAAATTTGTAAAAAATAATATATTTAACAAATACTTTAATGTTAATCATGTAATATAAATTGAGTAATTTTGAAAAAAAAAACTTATTAACAATGTTTAATAAAAACAAAAAATTAATAATAGGAAGTGATCACGGTGGGTATAAATTAAAAGAATTCCTTAAAGAAAAATTAATTAAAAAAGCTTATAAAATAAAGGATTACGGTACAAATTCAGAAAATAGTGTTGATTATCCAGATATTATTCATCCGCTTTCAAAATCAATAAATAGTAAAGAACATGAGATGGGAATTATTATTTGCGGAAGCGGAAACGGAGCACAAATGACGGCAAATAAATACTCGAATGTTCGTGCAGCCTTATGTTGGAACGAAGAGATAGCAAAGCTTTCAAGGTTGCATAATGATGCTAATATTATTTCGCTTCCGGGAAGGTTTATTGATGAAGAAACAGCCTTAAAAATGGTCGAATTATTCTTAAATACCGAATTTGAAGGAGGCAGACATAAAAAAAGAGTGGAAAAAATATCAAAAATTATTTAGATTTGCATATATGTCGGAAGTTTTAAAAGAATTTACGAAAAAGGCAACAAAAAAAGCCTTTGATAAAGATCACAGAAAAATTATCAAATTCAATATTTCACGTTATAACAATGCCGTAATTGAAGGTAAAAAACAATATGTAAATTTAGAACTTGCAAGAAAAAGGGCAGAAGCTTTAAAACAAAAATCTATTAATGAACTTGACGATTATTTAATTGAATTTGAAGGAAAATTTACGGAAAGAGGCGGAAAAGTAATTTGGGCACCTGAAGCAAAAGATGCTATTAAAGAAATACTTTCAATATTAAAAAAACATAGGGCGAAAACTGTTGTTAAATCAAAGTCAATGACAACAGAAGAAATTGAATTTAACGAAGCCTTAAAAAAGAAAAAGATAGAATCATTAGAAACTGATTTAGGAGAATATATTGTTCAAATTGCCGATGAGAAACCTTATCACATTGTAACTCCGGCAATGCATAAATCAAAGGAAAATATTGCTGAATTATTCAACGAAAAATTTGGTACCGATAAAAATAGTAGCCCTGAAGAATTGACGGCATTTGTTAGAGATTTATTAAGAGAAAAATTTACAGACGCCGATGTAGGTGTAACGGGTGCAAACTTTATAATTTCCGATATTGGAGCAATAGGTTTAACTGAAAATGAAGGCAACGGCTTGATGTCGGTTTCTTTTCCAAAAGTTCATATCGTTATAGTTGGAATAGAGAAAGTTATTCCTTCACTTGAGGACCTTGATTTATTTTTACCTTTGCTTGCTACAAACGGAACCGGACAAAAAATTACGGTTTATAACTCAATAATTTCGGGGCCTAAACAGGAAAATGAAGTTGATGGACCTGAAGAAATGTATGTAATTTTGCTTGATAATAAAAGAACAGAATTATTAAAACACAAAATTCAAAGAGTTGCATTAAATTGTATAAGATGCGGTGCATGTTTAAATGCTTGTCCGGTTTACAAAAACATTGGCGGTCATACCTTTGGAACAACATATAGCGGGCCAATCGGATCAGTAATTAGTCCTTTTATGAATGGAATAAAAGATTATAAACACTTGAGTTTTGCTTCTTCTCTGTGTGGAAAATGTAGCGATGTTTGCCCGGTAAGAATACCACTTCATGAATTACTTTTATATAACAGAAATTATTTTGTAAGAAAAAAACACACAACAGGTATTGAAAGACTTTCTATGTATGGATATAAAAAAGTTATGAAAAAACGTAGCCTTTTGGACATGAGTAGCGGAAGTACGAAAAACTTTTTTATGAAAATTTTTGTGAAGAAAACCTGGGGTCCAAGACGCGAACTTCCAATTGTTGAACAAAAGTCGTTTAATAAATTGTGGAAAGAAAAGAAGGGGTTGAAATAAAACTTAACACCGTATTTAATCACTTTTTAATCCAATAAGCAGGATTTTGTAGCTGTTGCCCTTTCCAGATTTGAAAATTCAATTCTGATTTTGATTCAGATTTATTGGTATAAATAATTCCAATGTTTTGTTTAGTTTTTACTCTCTCACCTCTTTCAACATAAACTTTACTTAGATTTGAATAAACAGTTAAATATTCTCCGTGTTTAATAATCACAACAGTATTTAAATTTGGAATAGAAAGTATACTTGAAACTACACCATCAAAAACTGCTCTAACTTTTTCTCCTTCGTTGGTTAAAATATCAATCCCGTTGTTTTTTGTTTTAATTCTTTTTAAAACAGGGTGAGGATGCTCTCCAAAAGTACTCGAAATAATTCCGGTTTCGGTTGGCCATGGGAGATTGCCTTTGTTGGAAGAAAATGTTTTTGATAATTCAATATCTTCAGGAGTAGATGTATAAGTTTTTGTGCTTGTTTTTTTCTCGGCAGCTTTTTTCATCTCTGCAACTTTTTTCATCTCGGCAGCAATAATATTTTCAATTGTTTTTTTCAATTTATTGGCTGCTTTTTGTTTATCTCGTAAATCTTTTCTTAGTTTTTTTTCCTTTTGTTTTAATTTTTTAAGTGTTTCGTTTTGATCATTTTTATCCTGAAAAAGTGTGTTTTTCTCTTTTTTTTCCTGAAACTGTATTTCTATTTTCTTTTCTTTTTGAGTTTTTAACTCATGCGTTTTATTATTTATTTCTTCCTGTGTTGATTTTATTAATGAAGCTTGAAGTTTTCTGTAAGAACTATATTGCTGAAAATATTTCATTCGTTGATAAGCCTGATTAAAATCCTTTGACGAAAAAACAAACATCATTCTATCATAGGAATTTTTATTTTTAAAAGCATAATAAATCATCTTGGCATACTCTTTTTTTAATGAAGATAATTCATCCGATAAATCTTTTATTTTTTTATTATTTAAATCAATTTTATTGTTGATTAATGAAATTTCATTTTTAAGGAAAGAAATAAGTTGTTCTCTTTTTTTAATTTTATTATTGATAACAACTAATTGATTTATTGATATTTGTTTATTTTTATTGGTTTTATCAATAAGATTATTAGTATAAATTATTTCATCTTCAATTTTCTTTTTATCATTTTCCAGTTTGTTTTTTTTGTTTTGAGAAAATGAAAACAAAAAAATGAAGAACAATGCTAATAAAAAAAAATGTTTAATATATATTTTCAGAAAATTCTGCATATGAATAATTAAAGTGTAAATTTATTCAATTCTGCTATATTTTGAAGAAATTTTAAAAGGAAATTTTAAATTATGTTTTAAGGAAATTTTAGAAAAATCAAGAAAAACATCAATTTTATTATCTGCAAGAATTTTATAACTAACTTCAGAAGGAAAAAGTTGTTTATTAATTAATACAAAATCATTATATTCAGCATCAATTTTTTTATTTTGCTTTTTGATTTCTTTAATTGAAATACTGGTAATTTTAAAATTTATAGGATCAAGCCAAATGTTTTGAATAAAAATATTAAGAGGTTCATCAGCTCGTTTTACATATTTTTTTAGTTTTTGCCTTCCGGCAGTTGATAATTTATATTCCATATTATCTATTGAAGCCTTAAATTTCCCATTTTCATAATAAGAAAAATCATTGCCGATAATTAACGATTGCAAAATGTCATAATCAATATTTGTCTCAAGGAAATTATTAACATAATCATAATCACTTATAAAATAAGTTTTGTCGATGCGGTTTAATAATTTTATAGAATCATTGGTTATTAAAATTCTCATTACCTCAATTCCGAGTGCCGGAGAAAAGGAAATCCAAATCAGACTATCTTTTTTTATGCGAATTTGTCCGTTTAATGAAAGTTTTGATTTATCGTTAATAATTTTAATTGAAAATTTTGCTGAAAACCAATCGAATTGCAATTCATTATTTTTTAGTTCTTCAAATAAATAATCAGCACCGTATTCTTTGATAGGTTCTTTAATAATACTACGTGTAGAACGACAAGATGATAAAATGATTAAAAATAAAGAAAACGAAATAATAATAAAATATCTGATTTTTAAAAGTCTATTCATATAATTTACCGTCTTTAATTTTTTTGTCTAAAAAATCTGAAGCTTTTCCGATTTCTTTGGCTTTTTTCCAATATTTTATTGCTTCTTGGTTTTCTCCCAGTTTATATAAAACATCGCCGTAATGTTCAAAAACCACAGCACTATTTTCTGTACTGCCGTCAATTGATTTTTTAATCCAATTTTTTGCTTCATCAAGTTTATTGAGTTTATATAGGATCCAACCGTAAGTATCCTGACTTGAAGGATTATCAGGATCAAGATCAAGCGATTTTTTTGACATTGTTTCAGCTAACTCAAGGTTTACGCCTCTCTCAGAAAGATAGTAAGCATAATTATTTAAAACTACCGAGTTATCCGGTTCTATTTGTAAAAATTTATCATAATAGAAATCAGATTGGTCAGAATTGTTGAGATTGTGATAAACATCTCCGAGTATCATATAAAACTGTGCTAATAAAGCATTATTTCCAGCAACAAAATAAATCCCGCGTTTTAAAGACTTTTCACTTTTTACATAGTCTTTCAATTGAAAATTTGCCAGGCCGTTGAAGAAATATAAAAGTGCTTGTTCGGGAAACAGGCTGATGGCTGTACTGCTTTCTGTTTCCATTGATTTATAATCATTTAATTCCAACTCTGTATAAAGCAATTGTTCCCAAATAATATAATTAGTACTATCAAAAGATAAAACGAAACGAACTTCCTTTCTGGTGCCTTCAAAATCTTTTGATCTATACAATAAATCGGATTTGATTGAGTGAGCTTTCGAATTTTTAGGATGAGCTAAAATTAAAATATCGGCTAAAGCAAAAGCTTGATCTTTATGATCCTTATACATATCGGAAGCTGAATAAAAAGTAAGGAAAATTTGTATCTTTGATTCGATGTCGAGAATTGGATTTGCAAAACCAAGTTTTAATTCCTCATAAGATTTTTCTTTATCGCCGTTTTTACGATAATAATCAGACAAAGAAATATGAATATAAGGATTATCAGGATCGATTTCTAATATTTTTTTATATGATTCGAGAGCCTTATCGGGTAGATTGTTAGAGATGCAAAGTTCCGCCAATATTTCATAATATCTGCTTTCGGTAGGATAAGAATTACATAATTTTTCAATTTCAATTACTGCTTTTTTAGGTTTGTTTAGTAGGAGATATAATTTTTGTTTTTGAATAGAAACTTCTTCGCTAATACCTATTTTATCTTCAATAGTATTATAAGTTTCTATAGCTTGAGTGTATTTTTCTGCAAAAATATATGAAAATGCAAGGTTTTGATAATTATCAATATTTTCAGGATCAGAAATAATAAGATTAGAATAAATTTCAGCCGCTTTTAAAAATTCGTTGTTTTTTTTATAAAGAGAGGCAAGATATAACTGATACCAAACATTTTTAGGAGAAATTTCAAATGCTTTTTCAGCATATTGCATAGCTTCGTCATAATTATGTTTGGAGGAATAAATTTTAGATAATTCGAAAAATGAGGCAGCATCATTCGGATCATTTTCAATGCACTGCAAAAACAATTCTTCTGCTTTATTTATATTTCCAAGAATTTTTTCTTTATTGGCATTAACAAAAATATCTGTGTTATTTTTAGCTTCAGAAACTTGATTTTTTTTTGATCTTTTAGAAACTTTTTGCTGTGTTTTACAAGCTGAAAATAAAATAATTATTGTTAAGAAAAGTATTGTATAATGGTATTTTTTCATTAAGATTATTGTTGATTTAATTATAAACCTGTATGCCCGAAACCACCGGAACCTCTTTCTGTTTCAATTAATTCTTTAACTTCATCCCATTGGGCTTTTTCATGAGAAGATATTATCATTTGAGCGATTCGTTCACCATCTTTAATAAGAAAATCTTCAGTCGAGAGATTTATCAGGATAACTTTAATTTCGCCACGGTAATCAGCGTCGATTGTACCTGGAGAGTTTAGAACTGTAATTCCTTTTTTTATTGCCAAACCGCTTCTTGGCCTTACTTGTGCTTCGAAGCCAATTGGCAACTCAATGAACAAACCTGTGGAAATCAAAACTCTCTCAAGAGGTTTAATTAAAATTGATTGATCAAGATCTGCACGTAGATCAACACCCGCTGAAGCCTCGGTTTCATAAGATGGTAGATTGTGTTTCGATTTATTTATTATTCTGATTGTCATTTAAAAAATCTTTTAATCGAACAAAAATATGAAAAATTAATCATTGCTATTTTTTAATTCAATGTTTGTTAAAAGAAAAGAGAATAAGAAAAAGCGAGAATTATTGTGTCAGAAAAATTTTAAAACTATTTTTTTCAATTAAATAAACAATAGCAACAAAGATAATAAGGATGATAGTATTAAAAATCAGGCGAATACTTTGTGTCTCGAAATTTAAAAATTTGCTGATAAAAAAGAGAAAAACAGATAGAAATATAAATGTTGTAATTTTTTTTAGGTTGTAATTTATACGATAATATTTTTGCCCAAGAAAATAGGATAATACGGTCATTGAAAAATAACAAGCCAAAGTTGCCCAGGCAGATCCCATAAAACCAATAATAGGGATCAAATAAAAATTTAATGAAACAGTAATTATTGCTCCAAAAATGGCAAGGAGAGCACCAAATTTTGTATTGTTTGTTATTTTGAACCAAACTGAAAGATTGTAATAAATTCCGAGAAAAAGGTTGGCTAATAGTAAAATAGGAATAACAGCAATACCGACTCTAAATTCTTCACCTATGAAAAGAATGATGATATCAATATACATCATTGTTATGAGGAAAATAAAAGACACGGTTATCACAAAATAATTCATGATTTGTGAATAAAGAATTTTTGCATCTTTTTCTTTTGCATGGGAAAAGAAAAACGGTTCAGCCGCATAACGGAAAGCTTGTATAAATAGAGACATAAAAATTGCAATTTTATAACAAGCTCCATAAATTCCAACTTGATCCTCGGCTATATTTGAAGGCAATAAATACCTGAGAAGAATACGATCGAGAGTTTCGTTCATTATTCCTGCTAATCCGGCTATAAGAAGAGGCAGCGCATAAATTAACATTTGTCGCCATAAAATATAATTGAATTGAAATTTGAGTTTAAGAAAATCATATGACAAAAGAAGAATAGTTATAAAACTCGCAATCAAATTGGAAATAAAAACATAAGAGATTAAATTATCGGAAACAAAAAATAACTTTATTATTGAAGCAAATGAAGAATCATCATAATTAGCAAGAATAAACGGACATAGAAGTATGAAAAACAAGTTTAGAATTATATTGATTGAAATATTTATAGCTTTTATTATTGCAAAGTGTTTTGGTTTGTTATCGGCACGGAGTTTGGCAAAAGGGATTGCCGAAAGAACATCAAATGAAATAATCAACGAAAACCAAATTACATAATCTTCATTCTCGGGATATAAAATAATGTTTGCTATGTTTTGAGAAAATAGAATTGATAGGATTGCAAATATTAAAGTAGTTATTAACAATGAAATAAAAGCTGTGCTAAATGCAACATTTTTATTTTTCTTTGATTGCGAAAACCTAAAAAATGCAGTTTCCATTCCATAAGATAAAATAACAATAAGAAAAGAAACATAAGAATACAGAAGTATAATAGTTCCATAATCACTTTTATTAAAAACTCTTGTGTAAATCGGAACTAACAAGTAACCTATTGTTCTACCTAAAATACTTGGGAGACCATAAATTGCTGTTTGTCCGGCTAATTTTTTAAAAGGTCTCAAAATATCAAATTTGTAGATTCAAACGCAAATATAGGAAATTTGTTATTGTTTAACCTTTGTGAAAAATGATTATGATATATGAAACAGATAATGGAAAAAATTAAAATTGAGTAAGAAATAAAATAGAATTGTAATTATGATTTTGGAATTGGAAAACTAATAGTAAAAGTTGTACCAAAATCTACAACTGATTCAAAATATATCTCTCCACCCGAATTATTTATAATACTTTTTACAATAGCAAGTCCTATTCCCATGCCGTAGGATTTTGTTGTAAAGCTTGGTGTAAATATTTTATCAAATTGATTTTTTGGTATTCCGATTCCATTATCAGAAATCTTTACAATAATATTTTCAGAACTACTTTTAATAGAAATGTTTATCTCACCATTTTCAATTTGCCTGAGTGCCTGAACAGAGTTTTTTAAAAGATTATTAAAAACCCGTAATATTTGTTTTTTATCAGCATTTATAATGAATTTTTTATCAGTTTCAGGTTTAAAATGAATAGTGATATTTGGATAATCGGAAAATAGCAAAATCGAAGAGCATATAATTTGAGAAATATCTATTTTTTCATTATCGGAAATAGGCATTTTTGCAAAATCGGAAAACTCGGTTGCAATTTGTGATAAAGTATCAATTTGTTCGGTTAAAGTAGCTGAAAAACGTTTAAGACGAACTGGAAAATCGGGAGCATCATCATTCCATGCTTTTTCTAAATACTGGACACTTAATTTCATAGGCGTCAAAGGGTTTTTTATTTCATGAGCAACTTGCTTTGCCATATTGCGCCACGCTCCCTCCCTCTCTGATTTTGCCAATAAGTTTGCACTTTCAGCCAATTCATCAATCATGCGATTATATTCCAGAATTAGATTTCCAATTTCATCATTTTTATTCCAAATAATTTTTTCATTAACTTTTGTCAAATTTAAGGAACTCAATTTTTCTCGAATTGTTTGAAGAGGTTTGGTTATATGTCTTGAAATAATTAGAGCAATAAAAATTGAGAAAGCAATTAATATCACATAAATATTAAAAAATGCAACAAGAAAAGTAAAAATATCGGATTGTAATTCAGTTTGTTTTGCAAAATATGGGAGGTTTAAATATGCAATTATTTTATTATTTTCATTTCGGAAAGGCAAATATGAAGAAAGATATTCCTGATTTGAAATATTTTCTTTATGGATATATAAAAGTTTTTGATAGTATTTAAGTTTAAAATATGCCTGAGAATTCATTTGTTCAGAAATAAGCCCGTTATCAAATATTTCTGGACGAGAAGTAGCAAGTAGTTTTCCATTAGTATTGTAAATATTTATATCAGAAAAAAAGACAAGGGAGAATTTGTAAAGTAATTCAGTAAGAAAAGGTTTTAATTCCTGGTTTAATACTTCTTCATTTGCAAGTTTATGTTCGAGTTCAATTAAAACTGAGTGAGATTTTTCAGATAAAATATCATAATTTTTATCATTATTTAATTTTATTAAGTAAAACAAAGAAGTAAAACCAACTGCAATAAAAGATAAAAAAATTATCGAAATAATAGAAACCTGAATTCTGTTTCTTAGTGAAATAGATGAAAATATATTTATTTTAGAATAGTTTGTTATTAATAGAAATATTAAAATAAAAAGAATATAAAAAACTAAAAGATATGAAAAAGGAGAAATAACGTCAAGAAAAGTTGAATTACCTTTACTTATAATTAAAACTAAGGAATCGTCAACCTGGTGAAAATAATGATTATAGTTTTCTAAATCAAAAAAATATGAATTATTCATAGAAGATTGATATTTAGAAATATCAATACTATATAAAAATTTTCCAAATTTATAAAACAAAATATCATCAAAATATTTAGCATATGAATAGTCTGATAAATCAGGTGATAAGACAAAAATTTTATCAATCAATAACTCAGGATAACCCAATCCTTTTGGAATATATTTGGAAAAAAATTCAATAAATATAGATTTTTGAGTTTCGGGGAATTTAATAATTCCGATATAATTTCTATTCGATGAGAAGTCTTTTTGATAAAATAAATTTTCAACTTCAGTTTCTATCCCATAATTTGTAATTAAATCATTAAAAAATGTATCACAATTAATTAGAAAATTATCGGGTTGAACTGATAGAATTTTATCATAATCGCAAACCGTCAATAAAATATTGAATTTATTGAAATAATTATTAAAATACTTTTTTAGTAAGTAATCAGAAATTAATTGATCAATGTTATCTTCAGAATCATTATTCATTGCCAAATTAAAAAGTGTTGTATCTGAATTAATTTTTTGCTGAATATTCTGAAACAGATACTCAGAAAAATAATCTCTTTTTGGAACTAATTTTTCTGCTAATCTAATACGTTTTTTTTGCTCTTTTAAATTATTAACGTTATGCAGAAGAAAGGTTATAAAAATAGTGTTTAGAATAATAAAGACAAAAATTGAAATTGAAGAAATATTATTATTTGATCTTTTTTGAAATAAATATATAAATAACAAATAAGTTAGAAAAAATAAAATGCTAGGAACGATAGATTTAATTGTAAGAATGGAAATTAGGCAAAGAAGTAATAATAAAAATATAAAAAGTATTTCCTGCTTTCGTTTAGAAATTAATTTGAATGAGTGAGAAATTAGTTTGTAAGATATTAAAAAGAAAGAAAGAAAAAGAATTCCAAGTATTAGAAAACCAATGAGACTATTAAAAGAGATACTTAGAATATTGATTAAACTAAAAGAAATAGTAGAATTTAAAATCAAGCAATTAGAGAAGTAAATTATTATGTGGAGAAAAGAAAATGAAATTATAATAAAAATAAGCGAGTTAAACAAGGAAAAGAAGTTTTTCCCAACGGCAAATAGTTTAATAGAAAATTTAGTTTTGAAAAATAGATATGAAAAAAACAGCAGAAAAATAGAGTTAATTAAAAAATCACCTAAAGATGGTAAATAAGAGGAGCTTGCAAATATTTTTGGACTAAATAGTTCGATATCAAAAAATGAAATAGGATATTTAAAATAAAATATAAAGATTCGGAATAGAACTAAAAAGGAAGAATAAAGTATGAATAAAAATAATGGATTTGAAGAAAAATAATTAAACGTTTTAAGTAAGTAATATGCAAAAAGCAAAAAGAAAATGATGCTTAAGAAATATAGAAAAAATGTAGTATTTTTAGGAAAGGAATGGGTTGGGTTTTTCTCAAAAGAAATAGAAAACAGAAAATTATCTGATTTAGAGAATATATTAAATTCAGATTTTTTTAAGGCTATGCTTGTCGAAGAAGGCAAATCAAAAACGGAATTATAATTATTAATAAGATAATCGTTTTGATATGGAAAATCATTCTTTATTAATAATAAACCAATTATTTTAAAATTTTCAAACTGTAATGAGGAGACATAAAACCAACCATTATCAAAATGATGAATTTTTTGTGAAAAAACATTATCGTTATAAATATTTGGAATCGGGCAAGAATTATCTGACCAAAATCGTAAAGTGTCATAATCGTAGATTAGAAAAATCATTCCCTTTTCTGAAAAATTGTTTTCAATATCCATGGTATATAAATCTATATAATTTTTATCACGAATAATTGATTCAAATATTGATTGTGTTTTAGAATCTAATTCTTCTGAATGTTTAAGAAAGGATTTATCAAATTTTGAAAATGAATAGGAGTAATTTGTATTTGAGTTAGAGAAATGAAGAATGAGAATTAATGAAAAGTAAAATAGTAGCGAAAGTAATAAAAAAAGTGTATGTTTTTTATGTAATATACGCATAGCATTAAATAAGGTGCAGTAAATCAAAACATTATAAAGAAAGGCAAAACAAGCCATTCTAATAAACAAAAATAGAAAAAATATCCTAATATTCTATAATGGGGTATTCGTTTATTAAAAACCCTTAAAATCAATTATTGTCTTTTAATAACAAATATCAAGCTGGAATAATCCTTATTGCCAAAGTATGCGGATAAATTTGAACGCAATCCAATTAAACACGAGTTTAGTATTTTTGAATTTCCTGTTTTATATTTTTCACTAACCATACTAATATAAAATGAATCAAATATAAGGGGAATAATTTTTTCAATGGATAAATGATGTTTTTCCATAAGTTTTGTGAAGCTTGATTGAGTAAAATGGTAAAAATGTCTGGGAAGATCATAAGCAGCCCAAAATTTATTATAATATTTTGCATCAAAAGA
>CAZBSL010000010.1:8648-14296 GCA_964494265.1 uncultured Bacteroidales bacterium | reverse complement strand
AGAAATTCCCCCGATCCCGAACCGATGTCTAAAATAGAGTTTCCAGAAGAAAGATTATTAATGAGATTAAATTTTTTCTTGATGGAAATGTTTTTAATTAAATTATAGAAATAAGGAATGAGTCCTCGTTTTTGAGAAGAATGGGAAAGATAATTTTCAGAATCATAATATGAATTTATTTCAAATTCTTGAGGCCTTGGATTTGTGAAACGAAAACCACACGAAAGACATTCTTGAATGGTAAATTCTTTTTTTGAATAAAAATAATCTTTCGTTTTCAAAAAATTTGAAAACTCAATATTATTACAAATTGGGCAATATGTTAAAAGTTCCATAATAAAAGTTTCACGTGAAACATATCTATCTTCCTAAATAAACAATCAATACAGAAATGTCCGAGGGAGAAACTCCACTAATTCTCGACGCCTGGCCAATTGTTTTTGGTTTTATTTTCGACAATTTTTCTCTTGCTTCAAAAGAAAGCGATAATAATTTTTTGTAATTAAAACTTTCGTGAAGTTCAATATTTTCAAGCTTGGATAATTTGTCAGCAATATCTTGTTCTTTTGAAATGTATCCATCATACTTAGTTAGAATTTCGGTTTCATCCAAAATATCATCATTAATATTATCAATAGAATTAATAAAGCTTGAAAAGAATGGAAGAAATGAAATTAATTCCATCAGAGAAATTTGGGGTCTTAATAATAAATTTGAGATCTTTTGATTTTGTAAAATAGGACTTGTATTGTTTTTATTTAGAAGTGGATTAATTTGATCAGGTGTAACACTCGTCTTCTTAATAAATCTTTGGACTTCGCTAATTAATTCCTGTTTTTGGATTACTTCATTATTTCTTTGATCTGAAATCAACCCTAATTTGTGAGCAATAGGTGTTAAGCGAATATCTGCATTATCCTGACGCAATAAAATTCTATATTCAGCCCTTGAGGTAAACATTCTATATGGCTCATCAACTCCTTTTGTTATTAGATCATCAATAAGAACTCCAATATAAGCCTCAGATCGTTTTAAAACAAATTCCGGTTTATCATTAATTTTTAAGTGTGCGTTAACTCCTGCTATTAACCCCTGTGCTGCTGCTTCTTCATATCCGGTTGTACCATTTATTTGGCCGGCAAAATATAAATTTTTGATAAGTTTTGTTTCTAAAGAACATTTAAGTTGAACAGGAGGAAAAAAGTCATATTCAATAGCATAGCCCGGTCGAAATATTTTTGAATTTTCAAAACCTGAAATTTTTTGGAGTGCTTTGAACTGAATGTTTTCCGGTAGGGAAGAAGAAAATCCGTTTAAATAATACTCAACAGTATCCCAACCCTCGGGTTCAACAAATAATTGATGAGAATCTTTTCCCGAAAACCTTTCAATTTTATCTTCGATCGAAGGGCAATACCTTGGCCCTATTCCTTCAATTCTACCTGCAAACATTGGAGATTTATCAAAACCGGTTCTTAAAATATTATGAACTCCAATACTTGTATATGCAAGGTAGCAACTTCTCTGTTTTTTCAGTAAAGGAGTATTTGTAAAAGAGAACTTTTTGGGAAGTTCATCACCTTTTTGTTCTGTTAGTTTAGAAAAATCAATTGATCTTCCATCAACGCGCACCGGTGTTCCGGTTTTCATTCTTGATGATTCAAATCCTAAATTATTTAGATTCGCGGTAAGCCCTAAAGAAGAATTTTCACCAATACGACCTCCTTTGAATTTCTTTTCTCCAATATGAATAATACCATTTAAAAAAGTCCCATTTGTAAGAATAACAGATTTTCCATGAATCTTTAAACCAAATTCTGTTCCAACTCCTATAATTTTATTTCCTTTTGTTAAAATAGAAGAAACATTATCTTGCCAGAAATCTAAGTTAGGGGTTTTCTCCAACATTTCGCGCCATTGCATTGAAAAGAGGATTCTATCGTTTTGAGCTCGCGGACTCCACATTGCCGGCCCTTTTGATTTATTAAGCATTCTGAATTGAATCATTGTTTTGTCGGTAACAATTCCGGAATATCCACCTAAAGCATCAATTTCACGAATTATCTGTCCTTTTGCAATTCCACCCATTGAAGGATTACAAGACATCTGTGCCATATTTGACATATTCATTGTAATTAGCAAAACCTGAGAACCAAGATTTGCAGCAGCAGCAGCGGCTTCACAACCGGCATGTCCCGCCCCAACTACTATTATGTCGTATTCTTTGAACATATTAGAGATGTTTCACGTGAAACAATTTTATAAATATTTATTATTTTCAAGCAAAGATAGATAATTATCCTCTTTTTTTGTCATTACTAATTTTTCTGATTTTGTTTTATCTGAGTAGCCCAACAAATGTAATAATCCATGAGCCATTACCCTGTAAAGTTCATTGTCCATTGTTTTATTAAACTTAATAGCATTTTCAGAAACCCTTTCTATACTGATATAGATATCGCCAATTATTTTGCCTGTTCCTTCAGAGAAATTGAAAGAAATTACATCGGTGAAAGTATCATGGTTTAAATATTCAACATTCAATGAATATAAAAATTTATCATCACAAAAGATATAGTTAATTTCAGAAATAATGAAATTTTCAGATTTTGCCAAAAGGTATAACCATTCTGAAATTTTACTTTCATCATTAATAGAATAATTAATATTTTGAGAAAAATAATTAATTTTTAATGAGTTCATAAATGGAATTTGAAAAAGATTTAGAACTTATTTAGTTTCTGTATTGGTTTCAATATTGTGGAGATACCCGGAAAGCTTTTTTTTATAAAAAGTTTTAAGAGATAATGATGATTTTCTTAAAAGCTCAGTATCTTTAGATTTAAGTTTTTGATATTTTAAAAAATTTGATGGTTTGGAATAATCTTGCTTTTTTGCTTCATTACTTTCTCTCCTTTTTTCTTTTTCACGTTCTCTTTCAGCTTTTTCCGATTTTAGCAATCTTGTTAGAATTTCTTTTTGTCGTTTTAAAGTTTGTAAAGAAATCATTTTGTTAACAAGATCTGTTTCGGTTTGTTCCATGTCTTTTAATGTTTTGTTAATTTCACCCCCACCTTGTTCACCTTCTCTTTTTAATTCTTCGGCATATTGCTGCATTTGATTTCTGATGGCAGATTGTTCGGCAGCAAGTCTTGCCAATTGCTCGCTCATGGATTTTTGCCCAGGTTTTTGCCCTGTTTTGCCCGGAGAACTCATCCCTTCTTTTAATTGTTGCATTTGTTGATTAAGCTGTTCTTGCATTTGCCTTAAAGATTTTGCTGAAGGTTTCCCCCCTCCCGGTTTACCACAAGGATTGCCTTCTCCCGAGCATTGATTTTGAAAGTTTTGTTGCATTTGTTTTAAAACTTCATCCAACAATAATGACAAATTATTTAGAGAAGTTAAAATATATTGCTGGCTACTTGCAGCCGATTGTACTTTTCGATTATTTAATAGCTCAATTGCTTTTTCGAAATTTTGCTCAATTGAATTAATTTCGTTTGTAACAAAAGCTTTGATTTTCATTTGCCGTTTGCTTAAGGCAAATAATGAATCTTCAACCATGCTTAAATCATCTTTTAATCTGTTTTGCCTCTGAATTAATTTGACAAAATTAGGATCTGCAATTTGAGTATTGTTTATTTCAACAATTAAATCTTCCTGATCAAATGATAATTGAAGAATATTTTCAAGGATTTCTCTCAATGAATTTATATCTTCAGACATTTGTTCCATATTCATTTCCATTTGCATTTCCGCCAAACTTTTTGAAAGTTCTTTCATTTTTTTCGAAGCATTTTTTTGTGAGGTGGAAGCTTTTTTTCTTTTGTTTTTTTCTAGTGAGCTTTTTGAGTTGTTAAGTTCTTCTTGTATTTTTTCTTCTTCCTTTTCGGTATCATCTAACTTATTTGGTTCTTCAAGCTCATTGTTCATTTCATTTAATTCATCAATGTCTTTTTTGAAATCATCAAATTTTTTGTCAATTTCACCCTGATCCTTCTTCACTTCATCTAAATCATTTTTTCTATCTTTTGTTTTTTCCGATAAGTCTTTTTGTTTGTCAGCTAATTTTTCAAGCTTTTCAATTGTTTCAGATAGCTTTTGTTCAAATTCGAGTTGTTTAAATAATTCAAGATTTCTATCGAGTTGATCTTTAATATCTTCATTTGATAACTGCATTTGTTCGAGCATATCATTTACTTTGTTTTTGTCAACTTCATCAAGAAGTTTTTGTAATTCCTTGAACATCTCTTTCATTTCATCAGTCATTATTTTTTCAAATAATTCAGATAATTCTTGTTGCTTTTTAATTATTTCTTCATCAAACTGCCTGTATTGCTGTTCATTAATGTTTTTTTCTAAATTAATCTCATTTATTCTCTCAATTTTATTTTTAATTGCATCCTGTTTATTCAGCAAATCACGAATTTGTTCTTTATCTTGCCAATTAAGAGATTTCTTGTCAACAAGTTTTTTACTCAGTTCGTTAATTTCATCCTGAAGGTTTTTAGTTTGATTAATTGTTTCTTTAAGTTGATCTTTTATTTCCTTATTACTTTGTTCTAACGATTTTTCAATTTCTTCGAGGCTTGGAGCAATAAAAATCATTTTATGCGAGCGAGTGGATTTAATTCCGTTAATAGCATCATTGTCCCAGACTTCAAAATAATATTCAACCTCATCACCAGGAGAAATATTAATATTATCAAGATCGAAGAAATGATAAAATTCATATTGGTCAACATTATTAGAAATAGGAATGCCGATAATAGAATTAGTATTAATTATTGAATCAGCACCATTAAGAAAAGCGTAAACGAAATCCAATTTGTTGAAGCCATAATCATCTTTAATAAACCCTTTAAAATAAAGGCGTTTATCATAAACAGAATCATGAAATTCTTCGATAAAAATTGTCGGATAATTATCAGGAATTACACTTATAGAAAAAATCAATGAATCAGGGTTTATAATGAAATCATTTTCAGTTGAAATTGAGTAACTTTGACTTTTGAAAATAGTTTTTGAGCAAGAAAAAACATTTGATTTCTTATTTTCCAAAATCCTAAGGCTATCAGCAAAACGGACAGAAATTCTGGAAACATCCTGAGTGAAAAATTTCCAATTAACAGCGCTTCCTACTGGAATAATCAAATCACCTGTATTAATTAAGATTTCATCTTCTTTGTTAATATATTTAGGATAAATAATTTCAGTTTCAAAATCAAGTAGAACGGGTTTTGGAAGAACAATTAAGGAATATTCAGGAGTTGAAACTTCATTGCTTGAAAGAAAGAAATCAATACTTTTTTGAACATTATAAAAAGTGTATTGAAAATGAACAGGCGATAATTTTTTTAGTTTTTGCTTAGTATTTTTTGAATTTATATATACAGACTCGGGTACATTTTCCCCAATTATTTTTATATCAAGTATATAGTCGTCCTGTTGAACGACTTCCAATTTTTCATTTATAATTACAATATCAAAAGGTTTTTCTTTTTCAAAATATTCATTATGTTTAATTATTCGTGTAGTTGGTTCGGTAATTACTCTTGGAGAAATAAATAGAACCAAGATTAGAATTAAAACCGGTGGCAATACATATTTCAGATACTTTTTATTTTTCGATAAATCAATTGCTTTCG
>CAZBSL010000010.1:7100-8548 GCA_964494265.1 uncultured Bacteroidales bacterium | reverse complement strand
ATGGAATTAATTGTTAGAAATGAATAAAATAATATTGTCCTTGCAATTATTCCCATATGAGCAAAATATTCAAAGACATTTACCAGAATAAAAAACAAAAATGACACAGAAATGAAATATAAAATCCCTTTAATAAGCAAATTTGAATAATATTTCCTGATAAATTTATCAAGTTTTCGGATTAATATATTGTAGTTGTCGTTCATATTTTTCTTTATCCAAGCATCTAAACGTATAATAAATTTTTAAATTACGATATTATTATAACAAATATTCTGAGCGGCAAAGATAGAAATTTCATAAACCTAAGCATTTTATTAATTTCGCAAAAATTTTAATTGTTGAATAAACTCAGGAAAAAAAAGCAAAGAGTTTTAAAAAAAAGTTTGATATGAAAAATGTAAGAGTAAGATTTGCACCAAGTCCGACCGGGCCATTGCATATTGGGGGAGTTAGGACTGTTTTATACAACTATTTATTTGCTAAAAAGAATGGGGGCAAACTAATATTAAGGATAGAGGATACTGACCAAAACAGATTTGTTGAAAGTGCTGAGAAATATATTATTGAGTCCTTAAAATGGTGTGGGATAAAATTTGATGAAAGCATTGCTATTGGGGGCGAATTCGGGCCCTATAAACAATCGGAAAGGAAGGAAATTTATGCAAAATTTGTTAAACAACTTATTGAAAACGACAAAGCCTATTATGCTTTCGATACAAGCGAAGAACTTGAGGAGATGCGAAATCGTTTAAAATCTGAAAAGCGTAATCCACAATATGATTCCATTTCAAGAATTAGTATGAATAATTCCTTGAGTTTGTCAGCCGAGGAGGTGAAGAAAAAATTGGATTCAGGCGAGAATTATGTTGTAAGAATTAAAATTCCTGAAAACGAAGACATTGAAATTTTAGATATGATCCGTGGAAAGGTTGTTGTAAATTCTTCGAAACTTGATGATAAAGTTCTTTTTAAATCAGATGGCATGCCAACATATCATTTGGCAAATATTGTTGATGATCATCTGATGGAAATTTCGCATGTGATAAGGGGGGAGGAGTGGTTACCATCAGCACCCCTGCATGTTTTATTATATCGTTTTTTTGGATGGGAAGCACCTGAGTTTGCCCATTTACCTTTACTGTTAAAACCTAATGGAAACGGAAAATTAAGCAAACGTGATGGCGACAAGCTTGGATTTCCGGTTTTTCCTTTACAATGGATTGATCCGAAAACAAATGAAGTTTCTTCGGGTTATCGTGAGGGAGGGTATTTTCCCGAAGCTTTTATAAATATGCTTGCTTTATTAGGATGGAATTCGGGCACAGAACAGGAATTATTTACGATGGATGAGTTAATAGAAGCTTTTTCTATCGATAGGGTTGGGAAATCCGGTTCAAAATTTGATCCCGAAAAAGCAAAATGGTTCAATCATCAATATTTGATCG
>CAZBSL010000010.1:0-7000 GCA_964494265.1 uncultured Bacteroidales bacterium | reverse complement strand
GTAATGAATGTTATTAGACTTTCTTTAGTCGGATCAAATAAAGGCCCTGATTTGTTTACTATTATTGAATTAATAGGAAAAAAAGAGGTTGTAAAAAGGGTAAATTCGGCAATTAATAGAATTGAAAAATAAAACTAAATTGCTTGAAGGAAAAAAATTAATTCATTTTTTCCCTTCAAGTCTGACCAAATATTTTTTGCAAAAGAAAACTTTTCGAATTTTAGTTCGATAGGTTTTACTTTACTATAAAAGTCTCTGTAACCGCAACTCCAAGTGATGTATTGATTGAATAATAATATACGCCCGAATTAAAGTTATTAAGCGAAATATTTATCTCATTTTTTCCTTGCATAAATTTTTTGTCCTTCTGGGAAAACACTTTGTTTCCCAACATATCGAAAACATTTATTGAAATAATTTCAGCATGCTTCAATTCAAACGGAATATTTATTTGTTGGTCAGCAGGGCTGGGGTAAGCATCTCCAAATGAAAGAAATGAAACTTGCAAATCATTAATTCCTGAAGCATCAGTCAGATTAAAATTATCAATAGTATATGAAGTTCCTAAATGATTTATAAGGTCTTTATTTCCTACTATTATAAAAATAAGTGCAGTATCGGGAACATCTTCGGAAGAATATTGAATAGGAATTGTAAGTTTTTCAAAACTGCTTTGTACTCCTGAGAATGAGATCATACCTTCACCTACAACATCCCAGTTCTTATACATTTCTATTTTAATATTGAGAGAGTCCTTATGTATAGGGAGTCCTTTGTAATAACATGTGAGAAAATCATATTTCTTATTTACAGGGATGGATTCACTATTTAGAAATACTGCCTTACGGCTTCCTTCAATACTTGTTACGATTAATTCGGCGGCATGATTACTATTAAAACCGCGTGATACTTTAAAAACATTTTGCACATTGCTTGTATTATCCTCGGCAACCCAATGTTCAGGGGTTATTCCACCGGCTTCATTGGTTACCCATGTTTCAAGATCGCCATTTGGAACAATTTGTCCAGAAACAGATAGATTGTCTTCCTGATTTTTAAATGATTTTTTTGTAATATTCAAAATACTATATAATCCGTCTTCGACAGGATATTTATCATCCATATATGCTTCTTTATAAGGATTTAAGTTTTTTGTTATAATTGAAATGTGATCATTTATTGAAGAATCCCAAACCTTTAAAATTATAGGATTACCGGATTTATAACCTTTTCCATCAGTTAATGTATTGAAAATAGCAAGTTCGTTTTCAAAAATATTTTCTGAAATTATTTTTGTTGCACCAACTAATTTTTCTCCGTTGTAGGCTGCAACTTCGTCGCCAATATTTAATCCTTCAATATAAATTGTGTAAACAGCATCGGCTGCATTTCCGCCTTTAAATTGAAAATATTCAGGTGTTTTATTATTATTTATGATTATAGATTTTTTTGATGTTGAATAGATTAAAATATCATCGGCAAGCATTTTTATCAGATAGCCTTCACCGGGAATACAATTCCCTATTCCATTAATCCAATTCGGACCGATTTTCCTGATTGTTTCGCCATTTGAATTTCTGATAAAATCAAGATTATCATTTAATATACTTGAAAAAGCTTCGATAGCATCTTGTTCGTAATCTATTAAATAACTCACAAACCTGTATCCTGTAAATAAATTAATTGGAGTGTTTGGCCCAATCACATCTCCTGAAATAATTAATTCATCAGCGGAGTTCATTTTAATCAGATACCCTTCGGTACCTACCCAGTCGCCGATTCCATTTACCCAATTTGGCCCGATTTTTCTAAAAGTTGCTCCTTGCGAATTTCTTACAAAATCTAAATTATCAGTTAATATATTCTCCAAAACTATCATCATATCCGGATCTTGTGGTTCAATGAATGATGAAATAAATTGGTAACCTGTGTTTAGCAGAATTGTTTGGTCTTCAACAGGAGAGTTATTATTAGATAAATACCCGTTTCTTGTGTTATTACCTTTATAAGTTCCGAAAAGCACTTTTTCCGGTGAATAAGAAACGCCTAAATCATAAACATTAATAATTGTTGAATCGTTTGGGCTAAAGGTTTGATTGTATGACAAAACAACCAATTCCATATTTCCATCTCCGTTAATATCACCAATATTAGCTCCATTCAAAAAAGTAAAACCTTCGGGCCGAATCGGGAATCCTTCGATCAAATCACCCGAACCGTCAAGTTTATAAGCATAAATATAACCATAGCCTTCCGGATCGGTCATATTGCTACCAAACAATAATTCAAATTCACCATCATCGTTAATATCGGCAACCGACAAAAAGCCTTCAAGTCCGCCTTCTTTTGAAATAGGAAAACCCGGAACGCTTGTAGCATTCGGATAAAAACCAAAAACAGCAGGATTTACATCGAAACCGTTTGGTTGGCCACAAAAAATTTCATAATTGCTTCCATCACGGCTTACTGCTGTTGGCGGGCAATAGGTCCAATTATCCCCCCAAGTGCTTTGAGGCCAGCCTTCACGATAATTTCCATCGCTATTGAAAACATAATATCCGGGAGCATCGCCATGGTTGCTTCCAACAATTTCATAAAAATTATCATTATCCAAATCAACAAGTAATGGCGATTGATATGAAAATTTTGTTGAAGGATTATCAACCGGCCATCCTTCTTTAATGCTCCCATCTAATTCAAAAACAAATATTGATGAGGTTGAAGTCATAATAATATCAACTTCACCGTCATTATCAATATCGCCGGCAGAGGGAGTTATACCCGGGTATCCGTCCAATACAACCGGCCAGTTCTCATTAAATTCTGTAGCATCAATATTTAATAAATGAAGTTTGCCTGGTTGATCTCTTTCGGCAGCAAGAATTTCCAATAAACCGTCTCCATTAACATCAACGAGTGCCGGCGAACATATCATCCAATGATTATCATATGTAACCGGCCAATTGGGTAATTCGTTCCCGTTTGCATCAAGAACATGAATATGTCCAAAAAACGGATAGCCTCCGGTTATTTGAACAATTTCCAGGCTCCCGTCATTATTAAGATCGGCTACAGAAGGAGGATAGATACCGGTTCCGAGAAGGCTTTTCGACCAAATAATTTCACCATTGCCTGCATAAGCGTTTAGTAAACTATTTGAAGCGATTAGAATTTCATCAATTCCATCATCATTCAAATCAGCGAGAGTCACCCCTCTAAAATTTTTAAACGAAGGATTTGAAGCCATTTTTTTCGGCCAGCCTTCCAATTGCTCAAAATATTTATTATCTGTTGATTTTTCGTAGAAATTGTTAATAGAGACATCCTTAACTTTTACTCTACCCATTTCGTCCAAATATGCCTGCTTGCTTTGAGAAAATCCCATAAAAACAGACAAAAGAAATAATACTGTAAATAGATTTTTCATTTTATAAATTTATATTAATATTTAAAATTTCTTATATTCCTTTAAAATTAGGAAGTCTTTTTTCGATGAATGCTTTCTTGCCTTCCTTAAAATCGTAACTGTTGTAGGCAATTTTTCTTAATTGATGAACTTGTTCGAAAACTTCTGCATTCATTGGCCTTGCTTTTCCGAGAAGGTTTAATTGCTTTTTTATTACTGAAACGCTTAGAGGTGAATTGGAAGCAATAGTTTTTGCCATTTCATAAGTAAATTCTTCTAATTTATCTTTTTCAATTAAGTGATTTAAAATTCCCAGATTATAAGCTCTTTCAGCAGAAATAGGCTTAGCTGTAAAAAGCATTTCTTTCGCAATATTCATTTCCATAATATTTAAAAAATGCTGTATTCCGGTGGTATTGTAGGGAACACCAATTTTTGCAGGTGTTATGGCAAAAGAACTTTCGTTAGAGCCAATTAGAATATCACAAGAAAATGCAAGGTCACAAGCTCCACCCCAAACACTCCCGTTTACCATAGCAATTACAGGGGCATTGAAATCTTCAATCTCTCTCATTAATTCCTCGAAAGGATGATTAAAAGGTAATGGGTCTTTTCCGGCATCAGGTAATTCATTAATGTAAAATCCTGCTGACCACACTTTTGTGGCAGTATTACTTTTAATGACAACTGCTCTTATCTTTTCTTGGGAAAACAGCTTTAAAGCAGAAAGCGACTCATGTAACATTTTAGAATTAAATGAGTTTCGTTTACTGTCGTTATTAAAAATTATTGTCCCAATTTGATCTTTAATCTCTGTTTTTATAAATTCCATATTTTCGTAAATAAACTTGCTCAAATTTACAAAAAAAACATAAAAAAAACTCCACTATTTTTAGCAGAGTTTATTTGTCTGAAAGTTACCCGACTAGGACTCGAACCTAGACTCTTCTGAACCAGAATCAGACGTGTTGCCAGTTACACCATCGGGCAATTTGATTGTGCAAAATTAAAAAATTATATCCTCAAAATCTTGATTTTTATTTATTCTTTTTTGCCCACGAATCGCGTAGTAATACTGTACGGTTAAAAATCAATTTATTGTCGCTCGAATCTTTATCAACGCAGAAATACCCCTGTCTTTCAAACTGAAAATGTTCCAAAGGTTTGGCATTTTTAAATTCAGGTTCAACGAAACATTCAATAATTTTTAAAGAATCCGGATTAATATTTGATTTAAAATCTTTTCCATCTTCTGCTATATCAGGGTTTTCATTTAAAAATAATCTGTCATAAATCCTGGCTTCGGCCTTAATAGAATGTTTGGCAGAAACATAATGAATAGTTCCTTTCACTTTCCTCTGCGTTTTACCTGTTCCGCTTTTTGTTTCCGGATCGTAACTACAATGAATTTCCAATATTTCTCCGGCTTCATTTTTTATTACATTCTCGCATTTTATTATATATGCATAACGCAAACGAACTTCTTTTTCGGGTGATAAGCGAAAATATTTCCGTGGAGGATCTTCCATGAAATCGCTTTTTTCAATATATAATTCTCTTGAAAATGGAACTTTTCTTTTGCCTGCGGTTTCATCTTCGGGATTATTAACAGCATCTAAGTATTCTGTTTTATCATCAGGAAAATTTGTTATTATCAGTTTAACAGGGTCTAAAACCGCCATTCGCCTGAGTGCTTTTTTGTTTAGGTCTTCACGAACACTATGCTCAAGCAAAGCCACATCTATTATATTATTTCGTTTTGCTATTCCTATACGATCTGAAAAATTTCTGATTGACTCGGGTGTATAACCACGCCTTCTGAGCCCCGAAATAGTTGGCAATCTGGGATCATCCCATCCGCTTACATATTTTTCTTCAACCAGTTCAAGAAGCTTTCGTTTGCTCATAATTGTATAACTCAAATTCAGCCTGGCAAATTCAATTTGCCGCGGGCGATAGCTTCCTTCAGCTATCTGATCAAGAAACCAGTCGTATAAAGGCCTATGGACTTCAAATTCTAAAGTACAGATAGAATGAGTTATTTTTTCTAAATAATCAGATTCTCCGTGTGCAAAATCATACATCGGATAAATACACCATTTATCACCTGTTCGGTGATGATCAGCGTGTTTTATACGGTAAACTGCCGGGTCGCGAAGATGCATATTAGGTGAAGCCATGTCGATTTTTGCTCGAAGTACTTTTTCGCCATCGGCAAACTCACCATTTTTCATTTTTGTAAATAAATCGAGGTTTTCTTCAATTGGCCTGTTTCTAAAAGGGCTATTAATTCCAGGTTTAGTTGGAGTTCCTCTTTGCTTGCCTATTGTTTCAACATCCTGATCGTCAATATAGGCTTTACCGTCTTTTATTAATTTAATTGCCCATTCGTATAATTGATCAAAATAATCGGAAGCATAAAACAATCTGTCTTCCCAATTAAAACCAAGCCATTTAACATCTTCAATTATCGAATCAATATATTCAACTTCTTCCTTTACAGGATTAGTATCGTCAAAACGTAAATTACACAAACCCTTGTATTTTTGAGCTAAACCAAAATTCAAACAAATAGATTTTGCATGCCCGATATGTAAATATCCATTCGGTTCGGGGGGGAATCGTGTGTGAATTCTACCGTCATTTTTATTGCTTATTAAATCTTCTTCGATTATTAATTCAATAAAATTCAAAGAAGGTTTATTTTTTGCTGTTTCTGTTGGTTTTAATTTGTTGTTTTTTGAATTCTCCATATCCTGAAAAAATAGAATTTATAATTTTACTTCCGTTTTGATTTTTTGCAAACAACAAAAATAGAAATATTAAAAATGCCAATTAATAAAAATGTAAATTATTTATAATATTGCAAAAATTAATATTGCAAAAAATCAGTATTAGCAATGAAAATTTCTAAATAATATGGAAAACAAGAAATATAACGGAAGCATGGGAAATAAAGGAAATATGAGAAATTCCTTTATACCATTATTTCCCCTATACTTTATACCCATATTTCCCCAATTTTTTGCAACTACTCATTATTATTAAACTCATAATTATGTCATTAATATCCCTTGAAGGAATGGAGTTTTTTGCTTATCACGGATGTTATCGTGAAGAACAACTCGTTGGAACGAAATTCATTATAGATTTATTTATAGAAGCCGACTTATCGAAATCGGAAAAAAGCGATAATCTTTCTGATACAATTAATTATCAGGATGTTTATTGTATTGTTAAAAAAGAAATGGAAACAAAATCTTTTTTGCTGGAACATATTGGAAAACGGATTTTAACCTCCGTAAAAAAGCATTTTCCTGAAATTCTGGAAGCAAAAATTAAAGTTTCTAAAATGAATCCTCAATTAGGTGGGAAAATTAAGAATGTTAGTATTACGCTTTAGATAAAAATAAGCCACAGATTCTCAGATTAAAAAATAAATAATTCTGTGATTTGAGAATCTGTGGCAAATTTATTTATTTAAAATTGAATAGCCGATAAAGGAAAAAATATTATTTTTGCAATCCGAAATTTAAAATGGTCTCGTGGCCGAGTGGCTTAGGCGGTGGTCTGCAAAACCATTTACAGCGGTTC
>CAZBSL010000009.1:0-32355 GCA_964494265.1 uncultured Bacteroidales bacterium | reverse complement strand
TTTCATTTTTTGAGTTTCGGTTTTAGGGTTTAATTTATGACCATGCCTGAATAGCGTTAATTGTTTTTTTCTTTTTTATTGTTCCTCGATTCTTGTTCCTTGTTTCTAATTTCTTACCGAGTACTCGGAATCAATCTCAGTATTCCATGATCTTATACAACAATTTAACAATTCATACATTCATTTTATATTCTTCATATCTTTAATTATCATAGCCGTTTTCACACCATCGCCGGCTGCAATTGACATTTGTCTTGTAATTCCATTTTTCACATCTCCGATAACAAACAATTTTTTATTTTTCAATAATTCATCGTAACAATTTATTACTGAACTATGAAGAAAGTCAAGTTCGGGTTCTCTTCCGATGGCAAAAATAATGTAATCCAATAAATAACCCTCATCTTTATTAAAAAAAATAAATTTAGCTCGAATTCCTTTTTCTGATTCTGATAATCGAATTAGTTTTCTATTTTCTAAATAAGTGATATTTGTTGAATTTAGGCTTTGTCGGAATAATAATGGGAGGCATTTAATTGTTTTATTTTTATTAAAAATTATCACCTTATTATACTTGCTCAAATTTAAAGCATAATCGAATGCTGCATCACCTGCCCCAATTATTCCGATTGTTTGATTTTGCGACCTCCTAATATTTTTAATCTCATAGAACACCTTATTAATAATAGCTACGGGGATTTTTTGATTTTCGAATATTTTTGGTTTTGTACCCGAAGCAATGACGACAATTTCACTAAAATATTTGTTTTTCTCGGTTCTGACAATAAAATTGTTTTCAATGTATTCAAGCGAAACTACATTTTCAAAGCATGTTTCAATTTCGTTTTTCTTGTAATGAGTCTGAATTTTCTTTATCAGGCCTTCGCCACTAATTCCATCAGGAAATCCTAAATAGTTTTCAACTCGGTTTGCATTGATAAGCAAGCCCCCAATCTCGGATTTTTCAATCAATAATGCCGAAATATCATATCTTTTCAATTGAATAGCACAAGCTGTACCGGCCGGCCCGCCACCTATTATAATAATGCTTTTTTGATTAATTGAATTATATAAGTTTTTCATATTTAAGAAAATTACTTATTTCTTTGTTCCAAATTTCTTATTCCTCGTTCCTTGTTTCTTGTTTCTTGTTCCTTGTTTTTTGTTTTTTGTTTCTTGTTTTTTGTTTTTTGTTTCTTATCTTAAGTATCAATAATCATGTACTCATCATCTAGTATTTTGTATCTTATTATCCAATTTCATTTTTCAAACTCTTCTATCAATTCATTTGTGAGGATGGCAGGCGAAAATCCGAAAGCAAGGTTTTGGATTGTTGCAAGGTGAAAATTATAATTATAAGTTGCCGTTGCATCAATTGGTAAGAAAACTTCAAAACCTTTACAAAAAGCCGATCTGACAGTAGTTTCGCAACACAGGTTTGTCATAACACCGCAAACAATCAATTGCTGAATATTTTTTGCATGCAGAATTTCTTCCATATTTGTTTTATAAAAGGCATCATATTGTTGCTTCTCTATAATCATTGAATCTTTCGGATCGAAATCTCTAATTATTTCACTTGCGAAGCTTTTTTCAGGAAGTAAAACCTTCCACCATTTTTCCATCATGGCGGCATTCTCTATATTATTATGGTGTAGCGAAAAAAATATTGGTAATTTATATTTTCTGAAAACATCAATCAAAGAATTAATATTAGGAATAATTGCATTCGCTGAAGGAATATAAGCATGTGAATTCGGGTCAAGAAAATAGTTTTGCATATCGGTAACGAGAAGAGCAATGTTCTTTTTATTGATATGAAAAACCTTTTTCCTAACATTTTTTTCAACCAGATTCTTGATTTTTTTTGATTCGCCTAAAATAGATTCTGGTAGAAAATATTCCTCTTTTTTTGACATTTTTTTTATTTTGTTTTCAATGTTATTGAACACTTGTAGGCAAAACTATACTTTTTGAGAATAATAAAATGGCTTTTATTTTTTTTAATATGAAAATATTCTACTTAATTTATAAAAAATATGCATTTTACTAATTAATATATAGTCGATTATAAACAATTATTAAATAGTAAAAAAAAAGTCAAAAGGCTATTGTTTTTCTAATTTACTTTTCTACCTTTGCAGCCGCAAAATTAAAGATTTGCATTTGAGAATGCTGAGAAGCATTAAGGGACCTGAAAAGTTAAGACAGATATAGGTTTCAAAAGCAATAAAATGCTTTTTTGTCTTAAAAAATAACATCCCTTTAAATTTTTCGCATTTTTTTTGAAATAAATAAAATATTTTTTAATAAAAGTATTTGTAATTAGAAAAAGTTTAATACTTTTGCAAACCAAAATTGAAAAGTGTCTTAATTAATACAAAATAAGTAGTTTAATATGCCAACGATACAACAGTTAGTTCGGAAAGGTCGAAACAAGTTAACAGAAAAAAGTAATTCTCCTGCATTGGATTCTTGTCCACAGCGAAGGGGTGTTTGCGTTAGGGTATATACAACAACACCTAAGAAGCCTAATTCTGCTATGCGGAAAGTTGCGAGAGTACGCTTAACCAACGGCAAGGAAGTTAATGCTTATATTCCCGGTGAAGGACATAATCTTCAGGAACACTCCATAGTAATGATCAGAGGTGGCAGAGTAAAAGACCTTCCGGGAGTTCGATACCATATTATTAGAGGTGCATTAGACACATCAGGTGTTGAAGGCAGAACACAAAGAAGATCGAAATATGGTACAAAAAGACCAAAAGGAAAAAAATAGAACTGAATAGGTATAACACGAAATAAAAATGAGGAAATCAAAACCTAAGAAAAGAATAACACTACCGGATCCTAAATTTAATGATGAGCTGGTAACAAAATTCGTAAACAATCTTATGTTAAGGGGCAAAAAAGATGTTTCCTTCGCAATTTTTTATGAAGCAATTAGTATTGTATCTGAAAAAACAAAAGAAGATGGTTTAGAGGTATGGAAGAAAGCATTAGCAAATGTTACTCCTGCAGTTGAAGTAAGAAGTAGAAGAATTGGTGGTGCAACCTTTCAGATTCCTTCAGAAATAAGGCCGGGAAGAAAAATGTCAATTGGTATGAAAGCTTTAGTAACTTTTGCACGCAAGCGACATGAAAAAACCATGGGGCAAAAATTAGCCGGTGAAATTATGTCCGGATATAAAGAAGAAGGTGCAGCCTTTAAAAGAAAAGAAGATACTCACAGAATGGCAGAAGCTAACAAAGCTTTTTCTCATTTTAGATTTTAATACACTGAACTTGGTATAATATAAATGTCAGAAAAGTTAGCACATACAAGGAATATTGGCATCATGGCTCACATTGACGCGGGAAAAACCACGACAACTGAGCGTATATTGTATTATACCGGAATTACACATAAAATTGGTGAAGTTCATGATGGTGCTGCCACTATGGACTGGATGATTCAGGAACAGGAAAGAGGCATTACAATTACATCAGCCGCTACAACTGTTTTTTGGGATTTTAATAAAAGCCAATATAAAATAAATATTATTGACACTCCCGGTCATGTTGATTTCACTGTTGAAGTTGAGAGATCATTAAGAGTCCTTGATGGTGCTGTTGCATTATTTTGTGCAGTCGGAGGTGTTGAGCCACAGTCTGAAACTGTTTGGAAACAAGCTGATAAATATAAAGTTCCACGTATTAGTTTCATTAATAAAATGGACCGCTCAGGTGCAGATTTCTTTAATGTGATTAATCAAATAAAGGAAAAATTAGGTGCAAACCCAATTCCTTTACAAATCCCTATCGGTGCTGAAGATGAATTTGCAGGTATTGTTGATCTTATTACAAATAAAGCCTATTGCTGGGAGGAAAAAACCAAAGGCATGGACTATTTTGAAGTTGAAATACCTGAATATCTTAAAGAAACAGTAATCGAATACCGAACCAATCTAATTGAAGGAATTGCCGAAGAAAGCGACACCTTATTAACTAAATTTTTAGAAGACCCAACTTCAATTTCAAATGATGATATGATTGCAGCAATCAGGCAAGCTACTCTCGAACTGAGAATAACTCCTGTAATTTGCGGCTCATCGTTCAAAAATAAGGGTGTTCAATTACTTATTGATTCAATAGTTGCTTTCTTGCCATCACCTTACGATATTTCTCCAGTTAAGGGAATTAACCCCTTCACTAACAAAGAGGAAGTACGTAGGCCCGATGCAGATGAACCTTTTAGTGCCCTTGCTTTTAAAATAGCTACCGACTCTTTTATGGGACGAATAGCATTTTTCAGAGTTTATTCCGGAAAATTAAAATCAGGAAGCATTGTTCTAAACGTTAATACGAATAAGAAGGAAAGAATTGCACGAATAATGCAAATGCATGCAAACAAACAAAAACCTCTTGGTGTAATTGAAGCCGGCGATATTGGCGCAGCAGTAGGTTTTAAGAAAATTCGTACAGGTGATTCACTTTCCGATATTAAAGCTCCTATTATTCTTGAGAATATTTCGTTTCCTGAGCCTGTAATAAGTATTGCAATCGAACCGAAAGCACAAGATGATATTGACAAACTTGCCATTGCACTTAACAAATTAGCCGAAGAAGATCCTACCTTCACAGTAAGGATTGATGATGAGACCGGTCAGACTATTATCAATGGCATGGGTGAATTACATCTCGATATTTTATCGGATCGATTAAGAAGAGAATTTAACATTGAATGCAACAATGGTAAACCTCAGGTTGCATATAAAGAAGCAATTACAAAAGTCGTTAAACATCGTGAAGTTTATAAAAAACAAAGCGGCGGACGAGGAAAATTTGCTGATATTTTAGTTGAAATTTCACCTGCTGAAGATGATGTCCAAGGATTACAATTTATAAATGAAGTCAAAGGCGGAAATATTCCAAAGGAATTTATACCGTCCATTGAAAAAGGATTTAAAGCAGCAATGCAAAACGGGCCGCTACTTGGTAACGCTTTACATAATTTGAAAGTTCGTTTATTAGATGGTTCGTTTCATAGTGTTGATTCCGACGCTCTTTCATTCGAAATATCTGCAGGCGTTGCTTTAAGAAAGGCTTGTAAAAAAGCTTCTCCTGTTTTACTTGAACCAATAATGAAACTTGATATTTTTTCTCCCGATGAATTTGTCGGTGAACTTTCAAGTGATTTGAGGAAAAGAAGAGGATCTGTTGAGGATGTTTCTTTAGAAATCGGTAACCAGGCAATTCATGCTAAAGTTCCTTTGGCAGAAATGTTTGGATATGTTACAAGTTTAAGAACAATAACATCGGGACGAGCAACTTCATCATTAGCGTTTTCGCATTTTTCAGAAACCCCTAAAGATGTAATGGATAATGTTATTTATCAAACAAAAGGATATAAAATTAACTCATAATTTGGAAATAATTAAATCGATTTATAGTGAGTCAAAGAATTAGAATAAAATTAAAATCGTACGATCATAATCTGGTTGATAAATCGGCTGAGAAAATTGTCAAGACCGTAAAATCGACCGGTGCTGTTGTAAATGGCCCTATTCCATTACCAACAAACAGAAAGATCTTTACTGTAAACAAAGCCACGTTCGTAAACAAGAAATCGAGAGAACAATTTCAATTATGTTCGTATAAAAGGCTTTTAGATATTTATAGTACAACAACCAAAACAATTGATGCACTAATGAAATTAGAATTGCCAAGTGGTGTTGAAGTTGAAATTAAGGTTTAATTAGGAATTTTTAAAGGGCAAAAAAAATAAAGAGATGTCAGGATTAATTGGAAAAAAAATAGGAATGACCGGCGTTTTTGATAAAAACGGTAAGAACATGGCTTGTACGGTTATACAAGCAGGTCCTTGCGTGGTTACTCAAATCCGCACCAAAGAAAAAGATGGGTACGAAGCAATTCAATTAGCTTTCGACGAGAAGAAAGAAAAGCAAACAAACAAACCCTTAAAAGGACATTTTGACAAAGCTGGTGTTTCGCCAAAAAAGGTTCTTGCTGAATTTACTCGTTTTGAAGGTGGCCATAAAAAAGAATACGGAGACACATTAACTGTAGATGTATTTATTGAAGGCGAATATATTGATGTTGTAGGTATATCAAAAGGTAAAGGTTTCCAGGGTGTTGTGAAAAGATACAATTTTAAAGGTGTTAATGATGCTACACACGGACAACATAACAGGTTAAGAGCTCCGGGATCAATAGGTGCTTCTTCATATCCATCCAGAGTTTTTAAAGGAATGCGAATGGCGGGCCGAATGGGTGGAAACAGAGTGAAGTTGATAAACTTACAGATATTAAAAATTATACCTGAAAAAAATATTTTACTTGTTAAAGGTGCGGTACCAGGTCCAAATGGTTCATATATAATTGTAGAAAGATGGAGTTAGAAGTTTATAATATAAGCGGAACGAAAACCGATAAAAAAGTATCATTGGCCGAAGATATTTACAGTATCAAACCAAATGATCATGCCATGTATCTTGATGTAAAACAAATTATGGCGAATTCCAGGCAAGGTACTCACGCCTCTAAAGAGAGGAATGCAGTTACAGGTAGCAGGAAGAAAATAAAAAGACAAAAAGGTACAGGTACTGCTCGTGCAGGCGATATTAAATCACCAATTTTTAAAGGTGGTGGTACAGTATTTGGCCCCAGACCAAGAGACTATAATTCTAAGTTAAACCGAAAACTTAAGAAATTAGCTCGAAAATCAGCTTTAACTTATAAAGCTAAAGATAATAACATTTTGATATTGGAAGATTTTGAGTTTGAAACACCAAAAACAAAAAATTATTTTGAATTACTAAACAATTTAAATCTTGGTAATCAAAAAACATTATTAATTGTTAATGAATCAAAACCAAATATTTTCTTATCAATAAGAAATTTGAAAAAAGCAAAAATTATTAGAGCAGCGAACTTAAACACTTATGATATTTTAGATGCTAATAATCTATTAATTGTTGAAAGTTCAATAAAAGAAATTGAAAAGGTTTTTGCTTCAAAGCAAATAAAATAAATTAACTGAAATTACCAAACAGAAAAAAAATGGAAATAATATTAAAACCGGTAATAACAGAAAAAATGACAGGTATTAGCGAAAAATTTAATCGCTATGGCTTCATTGTTCATAAAAAGGCAAATAAATTGCAGATCAGAAAAGCTGTAAAAGAACTTTACGGCGTTGAAGTTGGAACAGTGAACACAATGAATTACCCTGGAAAACGAAAATCGCGTAACACAAAAGCCGGTTTTGTTACAGGTAAAACAAATTCATATAAAAAGGCTATTGTTACATTAGCTGAAGGAGAAACAATTGATTTTTATAGCAATATTTAATTAGATGGCTTTAAAAAAATACAAACCGACAACACCAGGTCAACGCTTTAAAATAATTAGTGCGTTTGATGATATTACTACCTCACAACCCGAGAAGAGTTTATTAGTACCGAATAAAAAATCTGGGGGTAGAAATAATGATGGGAAAATGACAATGCGGTACATGGGTGGCGGACACAAAAGAAAATACAGAATTATTGATTTTAAAAGGGATAAAGATGGTATCATCGGAACCGTAAAATCAATTGAGTATGATCCAAACAGGACCGCCCGAATCGCCTTAATATTTTATGCCGATGGTGAGAAGCGATATATCATCGCACCACACGGGCTAAAAGTAGAGCAAAAAATTGTCTCCGGCAAAGGTGCATCACCTGATATCGGAAACACTTTGTTTTTAAGTGAAGTCCCTTTTGGTACAGTAATTCACAATATTGAGCTTAGGCCCGGACAAGGTGCAAAAATGTCAAGAAGTGCAGGTGCTCATGCCCAATTAATGTCACGAGAAGGAAAATTTGCAGTTATCAAATTGCCTTCAGGAGAAACTCGATTGATTTTGCAGACATGCAAGGCTACAATCGGAATGGTTTCAAATATTGACAAAAGTTTGGAGCGTTCAGGGAAAGCAGGCAGAAGCCGTTGGTTAGGCAGGCGTCCTCGAACAAGAGGTGTCGCTATGAACCCTGTTGATCATCCGATGGGAGGAGGCGAAGGCAGATCATCCGGTGGACATCCACGTTCGCGAAAAGGCTTACCCGCAAAAGGTTATAAAACCAGAGCAAAGAAGAAAGCTTCTAACAAATACATAATTGAAAGAAGAAAAAAATAACGTTGATTGGATAATAAAAAACTAATAACAATATGAGTCGTTCTCTTAAAAAAGGTCCATTTATACAGCACAAGCTCGAAAAAAAAATACTCGGCCTTATTTCTTCAAAGAAAAAGGTTGTTGTTAAAACCTGGTCGAGAAGCACAATGATCTCACCGGATTTTGTAGGGCAGACTATTGCTGTACACAATGGAAACAAATTTATCCCGGTATATATAACCGAAAATATGGTAGGTCATAAATTAGGAGAATTTGCTCCTACAAGACAATTCAGAGGTCATGCCGGTAGAAAAGAAAAAGGCAGAAAATAAGAAAATTATTTGAACAATGGGAGTTAGAAAACATATATCAGCAGAGGAATTAAAAGAAGCAAAAAAATCAAAATATTTTGCTAAGCTAAATAGTTGCCCAACCTCACCGAGAAAGATGAGATTAGTTGCAGATTTAGTTAGAGACAAAAACATTGACTTGGCTTTAAGTATTCTGAGAAACTCGCCTAAAGAAGCTTCAGGACGGCTACATAAATTGTTGCTTTCCGCAATAGCTAATTGGCAATCGAAAAACGAAGGTGTACGCATAGAAGATAGTAATCTTTATGTTAAGGAAATAATGGTTGATAGTGCCAGGCAACTTAAACGAATAAGGCCTGCACCACAAGGACGTGCTCATAGAATTAGAAAACGTTCAAACCATGTTACTTTAATAATCGACAGCAAAATCGAAAATTAATAATTATTAAATTTTATTAAGAGTGAAAATAATTTTAAAAATATCTTAATGGGACAAAAAACAAATCCAATAGGACTTAGATTAGGAATCATTAGAGGATGGGATTCAAACTGGTATGGTGGGAATAATTTCAATCTCAAACTGGTAGAAGATGATAAAATCAGAAAATATTTATACGCTCGTTTGTCGAAAGCTGGCATCTCAAAGATTTATATTGAGAGAACTTTGAAACTTGTTACCGTAACTATTCACACAGCCCGTCCGGGTTTGATTATTGGAAAAGGCGGCCAAGAAGTTGATAAACTTAAAGAAGAACTTAAAAAACTCACACAAAAAGAAATACAAATAAATATTTCCGAAATCAAACGTCCCGAATTGGATGCCGTAATTGTTGCTAACACTATCGCAAAACAAATCGAAGGAAGAATTTCTTTCCGTCGAGCGATAAAAACTTCAATCGCTTCCACAATGCGAATGGGTGCCGAAGGAATTAAAGTACTTATTTCGGGAAGATTAGGTGGTGCGGAAATGGCAAGAAGTGAGCAATATAAAGAAGGAAGAATCCCGCTTCACACCCTTAGAGCCGACATTGATTATGCCCTTGTCGAAGCGCAAACAACCTATGGAATAATTGGTATCAAAGTATGGATATGTAAAGGAGAAATCTTCGGAAAAATAGATCTTTTTGCTACTCCGTCAACAGGACAAAAATCAAAAGGTGGAGGCGGTTTTAATAAATCAAGAGGTGGTGCAAGACCACCAAGAAGAAAAAGATAAAATAATTTTTTGGTAATAAATCTAATTTTATAAATAGAAATGCTACAGCCCAGGAAAACAAAATTTAGAAAAATGCAGAAAGGCAAAATGAAAGGAAACTCTCAAAGAGGGCATCTGGTTTCATTTGGCTCATTCGCAATAAAAGCATTAGAAGAAACCTGGATCACAGGAAAACAAATAGAAGCTGCTCGTCAGGCTGTTACACGTCATATGAAAAGACAAGGACAATTGTGGATCAGAATATTTCCTGATAAACCTATTACAAAAAAACCTGCAGAAGTACGTATGGGAAAAGGAAAAGGTTCACCAGAATATTTTGTTGCACGTGTATGTCCGGGAAGAATAATTTTTGAAGCTGATGGTGTTCCTCTTAATGTTGCAAAAGAAGCATTAAGGCTTGGGGCGCAAAAGCTTCCGATTAAAACAAAATTTATTGTACGTCCAGATTTCGTTGAAGAAATAGTTTAGAAAAATGAAACAAGAAGTAATAAAAGAACTTTCAACTAACGATCTTGTTGAAAGATTGGATGAAGAAAAGAAGCAACTTACAAGGTTGAAATTAAACCATGCAGTTTCTCCATTAGAAAATCCAAATAAAATTAAGGCCTATCGAAAAACGATAGCCAGACTTAATACTGAACTGAGAAAAAGAATTATTGAAGTGAAAGCTTAGGCAGATAATAAATAGTTTTCAAGAAAAGTAAGATGAAAAGAAACTTAAGAAAAGAAAAAACCGGACTCGTTGTTAGCGATAAAATGGAAAAATCCATTACCGTTTTGGTTGAGCGAAAAGTCAAACATCCAATTTATGGTAAGTTTGTGAAAAAAAACAATAAATTCCTTGCTCACGACGAAAAAAACGATTGTAATATCGGGGATAAAGTCCGAATTACTGAGACAAGGCCACTAAGCAAAAACAAATGCTGGCGATTAGTTGAAATAATTGAAAGAGCTAAATAGTTATGATACAACAAGAATCAAGATTATCTGTTGCTGACAATAGCGGAGCAAAAGAAGTGCTTTGTATTAGAGTTCTCGGAGGAACCAAGAGACGATATGCATCTATTGGTGATAAAATAGTTGTAACCGTAAAAAGTGCGGCTCCATCAGGGAACATTAAAAAAGGTACGGTTACTAAGGCAGTAGTTGTCAGGACAAGAAAAGAAATAAGGCGAAACGATGGCTCTTATATCAGATTTGATGATAATGCAGTCGTTATTCTTAGTGCCACCGAAGAAATGATCGGTACTCGTATTTTTGGCCCTGTCGCGAGAGAACTTAGAGAAAAGCAATATATGAAAATTGTTTCATTAGCACCGGAAGTGCTTTAATTATAATATTGAAATCATTAATAATGGGTACGAAATTACATATAAAGAAAGGTGACAACGTAATGGTTATTACCGGAGAATCAAAAGGACAGCAAGGAAAAGTACTGAAGATTGAAATCGCTAAACAAAAAGCAATAGTCGAAGGAGTGAATTTGGTATCTAAACATACCAAACCCAATGCTGATAATCCAAAAGGTGGAATACTGAAACAGGAAGCTCCTATTCATATTTCTAATCTTCAATTATTAGCTTCTACTGATACTCCAACACGAATTGGGCGAAGAATAGATGACAAAACCAATAAATCAGTCCGTTATTCAAAAAAATCAGGGGAGGTTATTAAATAATGAGCTACGAACCAAGATTAAAAACAAAATATACCAAAGAAATTGTACCTGCTTTAATAAAGCAGATGGGGTATAAAAGCATCATGCAAGTTCCAAAACTTGAAAAAATTACTTTAAACCAGGGATTAGGAGATGCTATTGCTGATAAAAAATTATTGGATATTGGAATTCAGGAAATGTCAATTATTGCTGGTCAAAAAGCAGTAACTACAAAATCAAAAAAAGACATTTCAAATTTCAAATTAAGAAAAGGGATGCCAATTGGTGCCCGAGTTACCTTGAGAAAAGAAAGAATGTATGAATTTCTTGATCGTCTTGTTGCAGTTGCAATGCCACGTATTCGCGACTTCAGAGGGATTAACGACAAAGGTTTCGACGGAAAAGGAAATTACTCGTTTGGAATTTCCGAACAAATTATTTTTCCCGAAATCGACATTGATAAAATCAACAAGATAACAGGTTTAAATGTTACTTTCGTAACAACTGCAAAAACCGATAAAGAAGCACTTGCATTACTAAAAGAATTTGGTTTACCATTTAAAAATCAAAAAAAAATAATATAAGCTTATGGCAAAAGAGTCGATGAAGGCAAGAGAAGTCAAAAGGCAAAAACTTGTTGACAAGTATGCTGCAAAAAGAGCAGAATTGAAAGCTGCCGGAGATTATTTCGGTTTGCAGAAACTACCGAAGAATTCATGTCCTGTACGTTTGCATAACAGATGTCAACTCACAGGAAGGCCGAAAGGATACATTCGCCAATTTGGAATTTCGAGAATTACTTTTCGTGAGATGGCACTTCAAGGATTAATTCCGGGAGTTAAGAAAGCAAGTTGGTAGAATTTTTAAAATATGCTTTTATTTATAAATAAAAGAAGTAAACTAAACAGAATAAAATATAAGTAAAAATGGTTACTGATCCGATAGCAGATTATTTAACAAGAATAAGGAATGCAATAATGGCCAAACACCAGATTGTTGAAATTCCGGCATCAAATATGAAAAAGGCTATGACCGAAATATTATACGAAAAAGGTTATATCTTGAATTACAAATTCGAAGATGAATCTATTCCGGGAATAATCAAAATAGCTTTAAAATTTGATCCTATATCAAAATTGTCTGCAATAAATAAACTGGAAAGAATAAGCAGACCAGGTTTAAGAAAATATGTTAGATCTGATAAACTTCCAAGAGTATTGAACGGCCTGGGAATTGCAATTATATCAACTTCGAGCGGTGTAATTACCGACAAGGAAGCAAAAAAACTCAAAGTTGGTGGTGAGGTGTTATGTTATATTAGCTAATAAAGGAGACTTAATAATATGTCAAGAATAGGAAAATTACCGATAAAAATTCCGGAAGGAGTTCAGATTTATGTTTCAGAAAAGAACCTTGTAACTGTAAAAGGTAAATTGGGAGAGCTTCAACAAGCAGTTGATCCTGCTATTAGTGTAAAAGTCGATGACAAAACTATTTTTGTTGAAAGACACACCGAACAAAAAAATCACCGATCTTTGCACGGATTATACAGAGCTTTAATTGCAAATATGATAACAGGAGTTACTGAAGGATATAAAATTGTACTTGAATTAGTCGGTGTTGGTTACAAAGTAAGTAATAAAGGACAAATACTTGAATTATCTCTTGGATTTTCACATAATATCTTCTTTGAACTTCCTTCGGAAATAAAAATTGAGACAATTACCGAGAGAGGGAAAAGCCCAAGTATCATATTGCAATGTATTGATAAACAACTTATAGGACAAGTTGCTGCAAAGATTCGTTCATTAAGAAAACCTGAACCGTATAAAGGAAAAGGTATTAGATATAAAGATGAAGTGGTTAGAAAGAAAGCCGGAAAAACTGCTGCTGCTTAGTAAAATTAATTAGTTAACATTCTCGGTAAATCCGAGAAAAATTAATTCTAACGAAGAATGACAATAAAAGATAAGAAAAAATATAGGAGATTCAGAATCAAGAAAAGAATCAGGAAAATTGTGAACGGCACAGTTGAAAGGCCAAGATTTACGGTTTTTAGAAGCAATAAGCAGATATATGTTCAACTGATTGATGATCAAGAAGGAAAAACATTATTATCAGCATCTTCAGCTGAAGGTGGAATTGGGGATAAAAAAGTTAATAAGAAAGAAATGGCCAAGCTTGTAGGTAACCTGATTGCCGAAAAAGCCAAAGAAGCTGGCATTGAATCCGTTGTTTTTGATAGGAACGGATATTTATATCACGGAAGAGTTAAATCTCTCGCTGAAGCAGCCAGAGAAGGAGGTTTAAAATTTTAATAAAGAGATATGTCAAACGTTAACGTAAAGAGAGTAAAATCAAGCGAAATAGAGTTTAAAGATAGGCTTGTTAGCATTCAGAGAGTTACAAAAGTAACCAAAGGGGGACGTACATTTAGTTTTTCAGCTATTGTAGTTGTTGGTAACGAAAATGGAGTTGTTGGTTATGGTTTAGGAAAAGCAAAAGAGGTTACGGCTGCAATTGCAAAAGGTATCGACGACGCAAAGAAAAACCTTATTAAAGTTCCTGTTTTAAAAGGAACTCTACCTCACGAACAATATGGTAAATATAGCGGAGCTTATATATTTCTGAAACCGGCAGCACCCGGTACAGGAGTTATAGCAGGTGGTGCTATGCGTGCCGTACTCGAAAGTGTTGGAATAAAAGACGTTTTAGCAAAATCAAAAGGTTCATCAAATCCGCATAGTGTTGTCAAAGCAACAATTAATGCACTACTAAAATTGCGTGACCCTTATTCAATTGCTCAACTCAGAGGTGTCGATTTAAATACAGTATTTAACGGATAAATTTTTCAATATATAATGAAAAAAGTTAGAATAACACAAGTAAAAAGCGGAATCGGAAGGACTTTGCGGCAAAAAAGAACTTTGCAAGCATTAGGACTTAGAAGAATGCATCATTCTTTAGAACTTGAATTAAACCCTCAACTTGAAGGAATGATAAATAAAGTAAAACATTTACTTGTAATTGAAGAAATATAATTATCAATAGCATAATTTTTAAAAAAATGGATTTAAGCAATCTTAAACCGGCAGAAGGTTCAACAAAAAACAGAAAACGAATCGCAAGAGGACAAGGCTCCGGCAGAGGTGGTACAGCAACAAGAGGCCATAAAGGAGCAAAATCAAGATCGGGATATAAAAGAAAAATTGGTTTTGAAGGAGGGCAAATGCCTCTCTTCCGTCGTGTTCCTAAGTTCGGCTTCAAAAATATCAATAGAAAAGAATTTAGAGGTATAAATATTGACGCTTTACAAAAATTAGCTGACGAAAAACAATTAACAAATTTTGATGTTGAGGTTTTTATCAGTAACGGTTTGGCATCGAAAAACGATTTGGTGAAAATTTTGGGAAGAGGTGAATTAACAGTCAAAATAGAAGTTAAAGCTCATGCATTTTCAGCCTCTGCAATTAGCGCAATCGAAGCACAAGGTGGAATAGCAACAAAAATTTAATTTTTAATGAAGAAGTTAATCCAAACAATACGAAATATTTCTAAGATTGAAGATCTTAGAAAAAGGATACTATACACATTAGGCATAATACTAATATATAGATTAGGTTCTTATATTGTATTGCCGGGTGTTGATCCAAATATGTTGGCAAACTTAAAAAGTCAGTCTGATACCGGATTATTGGGACTTTTAAATATGTTCTCAGGCGGAGCATTTTCAAATGCCTCAATATTTGCGTTAGGAATTATGCCATATATTTCTGCTTCTATCGTAATTCAACTTCTCGGAATGGCTATTCCTTATTTTCAAAAATTACAACGTGAAGGTGAAAGCGGCAGAAAGAAAATTAACCAAATAACAAGATATTTAACTATCTTAATAACAGCTTTACAAGCTCCTGCATATATTCGCACCCAGCTTGTTTCTACTCTTCCTCCCGAAGGAATTACTCCATTTGATCCAAGTATTTCATCACCATCAGTATTCTTCTACTTCTCTACTGTTATTATTTTAGTGGCCGGAACAATGTTTATTATGTGGCTTGGTGAACGAATTACGGACAAAGGAATTGGAAATGGTATTTCGTTAATAATCATGATTGGAATTATTGCTCGTTTACCTTTTGCTTTATTCGGAGAATTTGTTTCAAGAATGGAAGAAAAAGGTGGCGGTTTAGTATATTTTATACTTGAAATTGCAATTCTGATCTTCGTAATTCTTATAACAATCTTGCTGGTTCAGGGAACGCGGCGAATTCCGGTGCAATATGCAAAACGTATTGTTGGAAACAAACAGTATGGTGGAGTACGTCAGTACGTTCCATTAAAAGTAAATGCTGCCGGAGTTATGCCTATTATCTTTGCTCAAGCAATTATGTTTTTACCTTTAACTCTTGCCGGTTTTGCTAATTCCGAGACATTATCAGGTTTTGCAGCAGCATTCACCGACATAAATGGTTTTTGGTATAATTTCACTTTTGCCTTAATGATAATAATATTTACTTATTTTTATACGGCAATTACGGTAAATCCAAATCAAATGGCTGACGATATGAAGAAAAACGGAGGTTTTATTCCGGGCGTTAAACCTGGACGAAAAACTGCCGAATTTATCGATAACGTTATGTCAAGAATTACTTTACCCGGATCAATATTTCTTGCTTTCGTAGCAATATTGCCGGCCATTGTAAGACTATTTGGCGTAAGTACAGGTTTTGCACAATTTTATGGCGGAACATCATTATTGATTCTTGTAGGTGTTGTTCTTGACACGCTGCAACAAATTGAGAGTCATTTATTGATGCGTCATTACGATGGATTGACAAAATCAGGAAGAATTAAGGGACGTTCATCAATGAACATGGGTTAAGAACTTATAGAATTGATTGAGTGATGCTTATAAAGACTAAAGAAGAGGTTGAATTAATTAGAGAAAGTTCTTTACTTGTTGGAAAAACATTAGCTGAGGTTGCAAAGCATATAAAACCTGGAGTTAAAACCATTGAACTCGATAGAATTGCAGAGGAATTCATTAGAGATAATGATGCCTTTCCGGGGTTCAAAGGGTATAGCGGATTTCCAAATACACTTTGTATTTCTGTTAACGATCAGGTGGTTCATGGAATACCCGGAGATAGAGTTTTGGTAGAAGGTGATATGGCTTCAATAGATTGTGGAGTATTAAAAAACGGTTACTGGGGTGATTCGGCTTATTCCTTTTCTGTTGGTGAAATTAACAAGGAAATAGAATTGTTAATGAAACGAACTAAGGAATCTTTGTATAGCGGAATTGAGCATGCTGTTGCCGGAAAGCGAATTGGTGATATTGGTTTTGCAATACAAGATTATGTTGAGAGCTATGGTTATTCAGTAGTTCGAGATTTGGTCGGACATGGGCTTGGCAGCAATCTTCATGAAAAACCCGAGGTACCTAACTTTGGAAGAAGAGGTTCGGGGATGAAATTGAAAGAAGGCATGGTAATTGCGGTCGAACCAATGATTAACTTAGGAAAAAAAGAAGTTGTTCAGGAAAGAGATGGATGGACTATAAGAACGGTTGATAAAAAAGCTTCGGCTCATTTTGAACATGACATATTAATAAAAAAAGGAAAATCAGAAATATTGTCAACATTTGATTATATTGAAAAAGTATTAAATAAAAATTAGATCACATAAAAATGGCAAAGCAAGTTAGTATTGAACAAGATGGAACAGTACTTGAATCTTTAGGTAATGCAATGTTTCGTGTGGAATTGGAAAACGGGCATATAATTATTGCTCATATTTCAGGAAAAATGAGAATGCATTATATTAAGATCTTGCCGGGTGATAGAGTAAAAATTGAAATGTCACCATATGATCTCACAAAAGGAAGAATAACATTTAGATACAAGTAAAAAATAATAAAGAAATAATTTGATTTTTCACCAGATTAACAAAAAAAAATAAAGGGAAAATGAAAGTCAGGGCATCAATAAAAAAGCGGACATTAGACGATAAAATAGTTCGTAGAAAAGGTAGATTGTATATTATTAACAAGAAGAATCCAAAGTATAAACAACGTCAAGGATAATTAATTAGAAAAAATATTGATATGGCTAGAATATCAGGTATAGATTTACCAAAAAACAAAAGAGGCGAAATAGGACTTACCTATATTTACGGTATAGGAAGAAGTTTAGCTCAAAAGATACTTACTGAGGCTGAAATCAGTTGGGATAAGAAAGTTCAAGACTGGACTGACGAAGAGCAAAATATTATTCGTACTATCATAAATGACAACTATAAAGTTGAGGGATCAGTTCGTTCGGAGACCCAAATGAATATCAAGAGGCTAATGGATATTGGTTGTTATCGGGGAATAAGGCATCGTATCGGATTACCTTTAAGAGGACAGCATACAAAAAATAATGCCCGTACTCGAAAAGGAAGAAAAAAGACAGTTACCAATAAAAAGAAAGCACCTAAAGGTTAAAATATTTCTTAACAATCTGATTATAAATGCAGACTGTTAGAACAAGCGAAATAAAAATAAATTATGGCAAAAAGTTCTAAAACTACAAGAAAAAGAGTTGTAAAGGTCGAACCTATCGGAAGAGCTTATATAAAAGCATCTTTTAATAACATCATTATAACACTGACAAATAATGCCGGACAAGTAATATCCTGGTCATCGTCAGGAAAGATGGGATTTAGAGGTTCGAAAAAAAATACACCTTATGCAGGCCAAATGGCAGCGGGTGATTGTGCAAAAATTGCTTATGATCTTGGACTTCGCAAAGTAAAAGTCTTTGTAAAAGGTCCCGGTGCAGGACGAGAATCAGCAATCCGTACTATTCATAGTACAGGTATTGAAGTTACTGAAATAAAGGATGTAACACCTTTACCACACAATGGTTGCCGACCTCCTAAAAGAAGAAGAGTTTAATTACCTAAACTATATTTGGTATTTAAAATGAATAGAGACAAAATCGATAATAAACAAGTAAACATATAGAAATATGGCAAGATATATAGGTCCGAAGACAAAAATTGCAAGAAAATTCAGAGATCCAATTTATGGGCCGGATAAATCTTATGAAAGAAAAAATTATCCTCCTGGACAACATGGGAATTCCAAAAGAAGAAAAAAACAATCGGAATATGGAATTCAGCTTATGGAAAAGCAGAAAGCTAAATACACTTATGGAATTCTGGAGAGACAATTTAAAAATACTTTTCATAAAGCATCTCGTAAAAAAGGTATTACAGGCGAAATACTATTGCAATTAATCGAAGCAAGGCTTGATAATGTCGTATTCAGATTGGGTATAGCTCCTTCAAGAAATGCTGCCCGCCAACTGGTTTCCCATCGACATATTTCTGTTAACGGGAAGCTCTTAAATATTCCTTCATATTCAGTAAAACCTGGTGATATTGTTGGCGTTAGAGAAAAATCAAAATCTCTCGAAGTCGTTGCTGACTCATTGGCTGGAAGAAGTAATCAATTTTCATGGCTTGAATGGGATGAAGACAAAACAGCAGGAAAATTTGTGAACTACCCCGAAAGAAATGAAATTCCTGAAAATATTAAGGAACAATTGATCGTTGAATTGTATTCTAAATAAATGTAACTAAGTATTAAAGTTCTTAATCAACATAATAGCAAAAACTATGGCAATACTTGCATTTCAGAAACCGAATAAAGTAATAATGATTGAAGCTGATGAGTTTCATGGCAAATTCGAGTTTCGTCCCTTAGAACCCGGTTTTGGTATTACAATAGGTAATGCATTGCGACGTATCCTGTTATCATCATTAGAAGGATACGCAATAACTTCAATTAAAGTCGAAGGAATTGAACAAGAATTTTCTACAATAAAAGGTGTTGTTGAAGATATATCTGAAATAATTTTAAATCTAAAACAAATTAGATTTATAAAACAAATTGAAGGAGAAGATACCGAAAAAATCAATATTGTAATTGGAGAACAGGAAGTATTTAAAGCCGGTGATATTAACAAGTTTTTATCAGTTTTTCAAGTAATCAATACTGATTTGGAAATTTGTAGATTAGAACCCTCTGTAAGATTATCAATCGAATTAACTATCAATAAAGGAAGAGGTTATGTTCCTGCTGAAGAGAACAAGGATCCGGAAGCCGATATTGGAACAATTGCAATTGATTCGATTCATACTCCAATTAAAAATGTAAAATATTACATTGAAAACTTTAGGGTTGAGCAAAAAACCGATTATGAAAAATTGGTAATTGAAATAATAACAGATGGCTCAATTACCCCTAAAGAATCTTTGAAAGAAGCTGCGAAAATACTTATTCATCACTTTATGCTTTTCTCTGACGAAAAAATTACTTTAGATAAAGAAGAGAAAATTGTTACCGAAGAGTTTGATGAAAATACCCTCCATATTCGTCAGCTACTAAAAACTAAACTTACAGATATGGATTTATCAGTCAGAGCATTAAATTGTTTAAAAGCGGCTGATGTTGACACTCTTGGCGATTTGGTAACCTTCAATAAAAATGATTTATTGAAATTTAGGAATTTCGGAAAAAAATCATTGACTGAATTAGAAGAACTGGTAAGATCGAAAAACTTAGAGTTTGGAATGAATACTTCAAAATATAAATTAGATAAGGAATAATTGAAATGAGACACTTAAAGAAAAATAATCATTTAAGCAGAACAAGTTCTCACAGGAAAGCTATGTTAAGTAATATGTCTTCGTCATTAATACTTCATAAAAGAATAAATACAACGCTTGCAAAAGCTAAGGCTTTGAGATGTTATGTTGAACCCCTGATTACAAAATCAAAAGACGACTCAACTAACTCAAGAAGAGTGGTGTTTAGTTACTTGCAAAATAAAGAGGCTGTCTCAGAATTATTTAGAGATATTTCAGTAAAGATTGCAAATCGTCCCGGAGGATATACAAGGATATTAAAAACAGGCAATCGCCTCGGCGATAATGCTGAAATGTGTTTAATAGAGCTTGTTGATTATAATGAAAATCTTTTATCGGAAAAAGAAGATAAAAAAGTAAAAACAACGAGACGAAAAAGAGGTGGCGGCAAGAAAAAAGATTCTGAAACTAAAACTATTGAAGCTTCGGAGAATAAAGTTGAAGATAAAATAGAAGAAAAAATTGAGGTAAAAGAAGAGCAAAAACCTGTAGAAGCTAAAACTGAAACTGAGGATAAGAAATCAGCAGAAGAAAAAGCCGAATAGTAGTAAAGATTACCTAAGCACGAATTTGAACAATAAGCTCGCTTGAAAACGAGGCAAGGTAGATGCAAATGTTTAAGAATTAACATTTACTGTTATCACGGTATCCGCTTGGTGTTCTGTAAACATTCGTTGTTGCAATAGTGATATGGTTACAGAAAGTATTCTGTTCCTTACTCTTTTAGATATCTGTCGGCATCTAATTCGCATGATCAAGTATTAGTTCAAAATGGAATATCCATCAATCCATACGGGAAGAGGGAGTTTCGGGTAATTTATTGAGTATGGGTGACTACTTTATACACCTAACACTATAACCTCTTAATTTTGATATGTTTTTTCTGTATATTTTAAGATAATCAATATAAGTAGTGTGTGTTATTCCATCATCAATATTATACAGAGAAGAAGACCAGAAATTAGCATTTAAACCAAAATTGCCAAAATTACCATTGTAAGTACGATGGCCGGCATAAAGAGCCTCAAAACCACTTATTGCTCCGGCTTTAATTTTTTGGCCTGCATTAGTACCAATCCAATCCCAATTTTTACAATTTATAGTGGGATCAAGAAAGGTTTCCATAGAGCACCATTCATCGTCGGCAGGTAAATGCCAGCCTATGGGTCATATTCCTTGTACACCAGGTGTTGTAGAATATTGCATCATTTCATTCCATTGATATAAACCGCCATATGCAACACAATTGGTAGAGTTGTTGTAATAGCAGTATTTTTAAATGCTGTCATTGTTTTGCTGGTTTTGGCTACCGTTTATCAAAGTGCCTACATTCAAGTTTTCTGCCATCCAGCATTGTTTGCCAATTTGTACGGTGTTGTAGGTTTGACTATTACGTGGGTCTGTGAATTGTTCACCACAGGAAAATAAGGAGGAACCCGTATAAATTAAAACATCATCTGTATTCATTTTAACAAGATAACCTTCACCGGGCAGCATGTCACCAATATTATTTACCCACACAGGTCCGATTTTTTGAAACATAAAACCTGCTGTATTGCGAACAAATACAAGATTTTCCAAAACATCCTGAAAAATATCCTCGGTATTAAATGCTTGATCGGGTAAGTATCCTATTATCTGATAACCGGTAATCTGTTTTGTTTATTATTAAAGTTCTCTGTCGGGTAGCTCGGTTAATCAGTTCGCTCGACCTCCGCAGTCATACCTTTCTGAATACGCTTTAATATAAACTTACAGTCCACCAGCGTTCGACTGAGCTCACGCCGAAGTCTCATTTATAGTTCGATCGAACAATTTGTGATACATTGTGCGGTGTATCTCGCTTAATCTTCTGTGCACACTTAATCCTGAACGCAACGAACTGAAAAACCGCGGATCTTATCGTAGTAGAAACGGTATACATCAGCCTCAAAATAAAGGAGGGACCGGTACCAGACGTAATTACTATTGCTCTCACTCGACGACCAGAAGTAGGCATAGCTGGTGAGATCGTTGCAACTACCAATAGTGTGTCTTAAACCACCCGGAAGGGCCGTAAACCCACTTTCATTAGTAGCACCAGTATTTGGTGATTGCCAATGTACTGTACCGGTTTCTTTCATTTTTCCGCCGGCAACACTTTCTCCGCCAAGAAAATCAGTTAAAGTTGTCAATTCGCCATCGGTTGGTAAATGCCAACCGGCAGGACAAATACCTTGCACACCGGGTGTAGTGGTATATTGCATCATTTCGTCCCATTGATATAAACCGCCGTATTCATTGCAATTACCAGAGCTATTACCGTAACAGTATTTTTCAATTACACTGTTGTTCGTCATGTTTTGCGCACAATTTATCTGATTACCAATATTCAAGTTCTCTGCCATCCAGCATTGGCTGTCAATCTGAACAGTTTCATAAGTTTGTTGGTCACGTGCATCTGTTAATGGATCGCCACATTGAAATTGTACATCCTTAAGGCAACGGATGGAACATCCGGCATCTTGGTTGACGATATTCCTGAATACTGTAGAATAACCAGAGGCCAAGGCGCGGCTCCATGCACCGGAACCAGAAGGCAAAGAACTATAGAAGTAAGCGTACTCACTAAAACCATTAAAACTACCTCCGGGGTCACGGTAGCCGCCGGGCAAAGCTGAAAATCCATAATAGTTATTTCCGTTCCATCCATTTGTTGTTTTTAAATTAAGACCTGCATTATACCCTCTCCAACCTGTACTATTCCAAATTGGGTGGCCAACAGGATATTGGCTGTCAACCGTACCCTCAAGTATTTTCCATTCGTCATCTGCAGGAATATGCCAGCCTAAAGGGCAAATTCCTTGTACGCCCTGTGTAGATGTATATTCCATCATTTCGTTCCATTGGTAAAGTCCACCGTAATTATTACAATTTGTTGTATTATCGCCATAACAATATTTTTCAATTACACTATTGTCTGACATAGTAATAGCACTATCAATTCTTATACCAATATTCAGGTTTTCTGCCATCCAGCATTGCTCTCCAATTTGTATGGAGTTGTAAGTTTGCCCGTTACGAGAATCAATAAAAGGATTATCGCAAACCCATATTTCTGTTGTAAAACTCCAGATGGGTCCTTCTGTAGAATAAACAGGGGTATTGTCATCATGAGCAACAATTTTCCAGAAATATTCAGTATTGTATTCCAATGTTCCCGGGTCATAAGTTGTTTGTGTTTGGTCTTGTACTACCTGCGGTGGTGTGGCTTCGGTACCAAAATAAATATCATAAGTAAGAGGATCGCCATCGGGGTCGTTACATGTCCACGAAAGATCAACTTCAATTGATTGATTTTCGGCATTATCCACAGGATTTGGTGTAGAAGGTGATTCTGGTGGGGAGTTTGCGATTGTGAAAAAACTCCAAACAGGACCCTCGGTAGTATTAGAATGGTCATCGTGAGCAATAATTTTCCAGAAATATTCGGTGTAGTTTTCCAAATTTCCCGGATCAAAAGTTGCTCCTGTTTGCCCTGTTGTTACCTGTGGAGGAGTTGATTGGGTTCCGAAATAAACATCATAGGTCAGCGGGTCTCCTTCGGGATCGGTGCATGTCCATGAAATATCAATTTCTATGGATTGATCTTCGGCATTATCCTCAGGGCTTGGTGTAGAAGGTGATTCTGGTGGTGAGTTTACAATTGTGATAAAACTCCAAACAGGCCCTTCGGTAGTATTACTGTGATCATCGTGAGCAACAATCTTCCAGAAATACTCTGTATCGTTTTCCAAATTTCCCGGATCATAAGTTGTTCCGGTTTGGGCTGTTGCTAATTGGGGTGGTGTGGCTTCGGTGCCAAAATAAATATCATAAGTTATAGGATCATTATCAGGATCAGTACATGTCCACGAAAGATCGGTTTCTATTGATTGATCAATTGAATTATCCTCGGGATTAGGTGAAGAAGGTGTTTCCGGAGCCTGGTTTGTTTCATTCAATAAGCAACGAACGCTAAAACCAAATCCTTCACCGCTGTTGTAACGGGCTACACCTCCGTAAGTATTGTGCAATCTTCTATCCCATGCAAGATTATTTATATCTTCAGTTGAAGACCAAAATAAAGCGAAAGAACTCATATTGGAGAAATTACCATCATAACCGCGGAAACCACCGGGCAAGGCGGAAAATCCATATAAATCAGTACCGTTCCAGCCGGTTGTTGATTTAAGGTTTAATCCTGCATCAAGACCTCTCCAATCCGTATTATCCCAAACAGGGTCGCCAACCGGATATTGGCTATCAACATTACCCTCCAATATTTTCCATTCATCATCTGTAGGAATATACCAACCTGTAGGGCAAATTCCTTGCACTCCCTCTGTACTTGTATATTGCATAATCTCATTCCATTGGTATAGTCCACCATATTCATCGCAATTAGCAGAGTTGTTTTCGTAACAATATTTTTCAATCACCGCATTGTCTGACATTCCAGTAGTACCGGTTATCATTGTACCCGAATTCAGGTTTTCAGCCATCCAGCATTGAGTACCAATAATTATTGTGTTGTAGATTTGTCCATCACGAGAATCGGTAAAGGGATTGTCACAAACCCATGTTTCAGTAGTAAAACTCCAGACAGGCCCTTCGGTAGTATTGCTTTGGTTATCGTGAGCTATAATTTTCCAAAAATATTCAGTATTGCCTTGCAGTGTTCCCGGATCATAAGTCGTTCCAGTTTGTCCTGTTGCTATCTGAGGTGGTGTGGCATTGGCACCAAAATAAATATCATAAGTCAGTGGATCACCTTCGGGGTCAATGCATGTCCATGAAAGATCAATATCTGTGGATTGGTTCACGGCTTCATCTTCAGGATTTGGGGTAGAAGGGATTTCAGGGGGTTGGTTTGCCGGGTCTTTCAAGCAACGAACAGAAAAACCGGAGAACTTAGTATAATTATAAGGGCTTACAATACTGCTGTTATAATGAAGGCCCCGTATCCATGCGTTTGAACCACTGTACTCACTTGACAACCAAAAGTTGGTGTATAATGTGAGATAAGAGAAACTATGATCAGGATTACGGTTGCCGCCGGGAAGGCAAGTGAATCCGCTTTCATTAGTAGCTCCTGCATTTGGTGAACTCCAATGTACTGTTCCGGCCTCTTTCATTTTTCCACCTGCAACGCTTTCTCCTCCAAGAAAATCTGTAAGTGTTGTCCATTCTTCGTCGGTTGGTAAATACCAACCGCTTGGGCAAATACCTCGCACTCCGGCTATTGTAGTATATTGCATCATTTCATTCCACTGATATAAACCTCCGTATTCATCACAATTTGCGGTATTATTATCATAACAATATTTTTCAATAACAGAATTATCTGTCATTTCTTCGCTGCCGTTTATCATGGTACCGATATTCAGGTTTTCGGCCATCCAGCATTGTGTGCCGATTTGTACGGTGTTGTATGTTTGTCCGTCACGGGAGTCGGTAAAGGGAATACCACAAGTAAATTGTTGTTCCTCTGTTGTAAAACTCCAAATCGGCCCTTGAGTTATATTGTTATAATAGTCGTGGGCAACAATTTTCCAGAAATACTCGGTATTATATTCCAATGTCCCCGGATCATAAGTTGTTCCGCTTTGTGCTGTAGCCACCAAAGGTGGTGTAGTTCCGGTTCCAAAATAAATATCATAGGTTAAGGGATCATTATCGGGATCAGTACATGTCCAAGAAAGATCGGTTTCTACTGATTGATCAATTGAATTATCCTCGGGATTGGGTGAAGAAGGTGTTTCCGGAGCCCGGTTTATTTCATCCAGTAAACAACGAACACTAAAACCAAATCCCATACCGCTGTTGTAGCGTCCGATATTATCAAAACCATAAAACAATTTTCTATTCCAGACAAGGTTATTTCCATCTTCTGTTGAAGACCAAATATGAGCACAATCACCTAAATAATTGAAAATTCCTACATAACTACGAAAGCCGGATGCTAAGGCAGTAAATCCGAAAAGATCAGTTCCGTTTCCTGCATAATTCCAGCCGGTAGTTGATTTTAAATTTAAACCTGCATCAAAACCTCTATCACCTGTATTATTCCAAACCGGATCGCTGACAGGATATTGGCTGTCAACTGTTGCTTCCAGTATTTTTAATTCATAATCAGTAGGAATATGCCAGTTATCGGGGCATATTCCCTGTACGGCAGTATCGCTGACATATTGCATTATTTCATTCCATTGATATAATCCACCGAAATCATCACAATTTACAGTATTATTCTCATAGCAATATTTCTCAATTTCACTATTGTCGGTCATTTCTTCGGTACCATTTATCATTGTTCCTATATTCAGATTTTCGGCCATCCAACATTGCTCACCGATTAGAACTGTGTTGTAAGTTTGTTGGTTGCGTGCATCTGTTAAGACCTCACCACAAGAAAATGATGCTGAACCGGGATATATCAAAACATTATCGGAATTCATATAAATAAGATATCCTTCACCGGCTTGCATGTCTCCAATATTATTAACCCACACAGGGCCAATTTTTTGGAACATAAATCCCGCTGTATTTCTAACAAATTCAAGGCTACCTAAAACATCCTGAAAAACATCTTCGGTATTCATGGCCTGGCCGGGTAAATAACCTATTATTTGATAACCTGTTGTGAGTGCGATTGGTGTTTGTGGGTCAATTGCAGTACCGGTAATTGCTAATTCATCAGCCGAACTCATTTTAATTAAGTAACCTTCCGTATTAACCCAGTTACCAATATTATTGACCCAGACAGGGCCAATTTTTTGAAGCATAAAACCCGCAGTATTTCGTACAAACTCAAGATTATCAAGATTGTTCTGAAAAATATTTTGCATATCGGGGTTTCCGGAAATCAAACGTGATGAAATAAGTTGATATCCTTCATTCAGATTATAATATTGAGAGGGTAATAGAGTTAAAAGATTAAAGTTTAGAATTGTTGTTTCACAGCTAATTACTTCCACATCGAAAATAGTTTCAGGATGATATCCGGCAGCACTTGCAGTAAGCGAATAATTCCCGATTTCAATATCTTCAATTAAATAAGTTCCATCCAAAACTGAGGTTGCTGTGTGGGAAGTACCTTCAAGCGTTACAACGCATCCTTCAATTGGTTGAGATGTTTCGGCATTTGTTATTGTACCTGTAATATTTCCAACATAAATCCAGTTAAAATTAAGATTAACTATACTATATTCTCCGTCACCCGGTGGAAAAAGGCTTTGTGTCCATGCATCCCCGTAAGGATTTTGGAAAGTAATTCCAAAGCTTTCACTTTCTATTTCCAGGCTTGCATCCCAGCATTTGAAGGAAACAGGGTTTCCGGGTGTATATCCCGGCCCGCTATTAAGTGTACTGAAAGCAGCTAAATCGTTTTCAAAGAAATTAGCTGGAGTACAAACCTGTGTTAAAATAAACGCTCCTACCATTTTTCCACCATCGAAGATGGCAATTTCGTCGCCGGCTTCTAAATCAACACCTCCTAATGTTACTTCCTGAAAAAATATTATCCATACAGGATCAACAGCATTCCCGCCTTCAAAATTAAAATGCTGTCCTTTTATCTGAGCTGATAATACGCTGAAAAAAAGAAAGCAAATTATCTTTATATAATTTTTGTAATTTTTTTTCATAATTATAAGTTTATTATTAATTAGATGTTGAAAATAGATGCCTTAGACTTTTCTTTTGGAGAACTTTGTTTGCACTCATGAAACATTATCCATATTAAGAAAAATGTTTGCAGACAATCTAAACAACTTATGGGTAGTGGGACGTACTTCTTTTATGGATTTGACTCAATAGGCTGAAAAATGATAGTAATAACCTATTGATTAAGATAACATATCTTTGGTAAGAATCCTTCTTTTTATATCCTAATAAATTCATTAAATTCTTTGATCTTAATGGTTTATACTTTAATTACAAATTTATAAACTCATCATGTAAAAGCATATTTACCGCTTTATCTATTAGGACGCTAATATACAATATAAAAACGCAAAAGTCAAATATATTTTTTCTTGTTTGTTATTGAAAATAAGCAGATAGCAATATAAGTTATTGATAGGTTTTTAGCCTATTCTTTTCTCTTAATTTATTTGAAAATTAAAAGAAGAAAAAACACTATCCTTACAAATAAAATACGCTTAGTGTGTATAAAAATTCTCAAAACCCAGAGCAACCTATCATCTACAATAATCTTCAAAAAATCAAGTTTTAAAAACCGAAAACGAATTAAACAAATTTATTTGTTAGCATGAAAATCCGATTTATTATTTTTTTCTTAATTTATACTTTTTCAGGAAGTTTATTATTGGCTCAGGATAAGAAAGTACTACCTGAATTTTGTATATCGAAAACCGAATTTGAGCTCTACAAATTGATAAATAATTATCGTAAAGATAAAGGGCTTCCTGCGATAGAATTTTCAAAGTCCTTAAGTTTTGTTGCGAAAACCCATGCAAAAGACCTTGCAGAAAATTATAAAGAATCCGAAAGATGTAATATGCACTCATGGTCGAACAAAGGAGATTGGTCGTCATGTTGCTATACCAAAGATCATCGAAAAGCGGAATGTATGTGGGGTAAACCAAAAGAATTAACAAATTATAGTGGGATAGGCTACGAAATTGCTTTCTTTTCGACATATCCGGCTGATTTGGCAAATCAAGCAGAGGCTTCATTAAAAGGATGGAAAAAAAGCAAAGGGCATAACTCAATTATTATTAATCGGGGCCAATGGAAAAAAGCACAATGGAAATCTCTCGGAATAGGCATTTATGGGGATTATGTTGTGGCATGGTTTGGGCAAGAAAATGATCCTGAAGGAAAGCCAGGAATATGTGAGTAATGATTTTTTCACTATTTTTATCGAAAATATTTTTGATAAAAATTTGCATTATGAAATTATTTAGATTTTTAATTATTTGCCTGTTTTTGTCCCTCGGGATAATGGCCAAATCACAGATCATATTTAATGGCGGAATAATGGGCGGGCTTGTCGGTTCACAAGTTGCTGGTGACACTTACTCAGGTTTTGATAAACTTGGATTCTCGGGCGGTGTATTTGTCAATGTCGAACTGTCGAATCGTTCGTTGATACAAATGGAATTATCATTCATCCAGAAAGGAAGCAGGTTTAATCCTGAACCCGAAAAAGGGCTTTATGATGAGTATATAATGAGATTGAATTACATCGAACTTCCGGTTTTATACCAACATAGTTTTTTAAAAAAGTTTAAAGTTGAATTTGGATTAGGCTGTGATTTTTTATTAAGCCATTTTGAAGAAAAAAATCATCAAAGTGTTGCAGATAACCCTTTCAGAAAAATGAATTTAAATCTGATTTTTGGATTGTATTATTCAATTGATGAAAAATTTTCTATTAATTTCCGAACAAATAATTCAGTTACCGGATTACGTAAAAACAAGCAGGGTGTACCGCGTTTTGGTTCCTACGGACAATACAGCGATGCTTTGGTGCTTTCTATTTATTACCGGATTAATAAATTATAAATCAATGAAACTAATTATAGGTGTAACAGGTGCAAGCGGTGCAATTTATGCTAAAATTCTTTTTCAGAAAATCAACTCTTTGTTTCCTCAAGTTGAGGAATGTGGTGTAATATTTTCAAAAAATGCTAAAACAGTTTGGAAATATGAATTAGGAAATGAAGATTATGCAGATATTCCATTTAAAATTTATGAACCAAATGATTTTTTTGCACCTTTTGCTTCCGGATCGGCAAATTTCGATACCATGATAATTTGTCCTTGCACAATGGGAACTCTTGGAAGAATTGCCTCCGGAATATCGAATGATTTGATGATACGCTCAGCAGATGTGATTTTGAAAGAAAGGCGAAAATTGATCCTTGTTATGCGTGAAATGCCTTTAAATCTTATCCATTTAGAAAATATGAAAATCATCACTTTGGCCGGAGGAGTTATCTGTCCTGCCTCACCTACATTTTATAGTAAACCGAAAGATATTTCTGAACTTTGCGAAACGGTTATTGACAGAGTTATTTCAATTGCAGGTTTAAAAACAGATTCATTTTCGTGGGGAGAATAAATCAAGATACAAAATCAATATTCCTTTTCAATCCTTCAAATTTTATTCGTTTAAGTGCTGACTTTTTAAAAATTCGATTGAAATCTTCTTTATTAAGATTTATCCAATCTTCTTTTTTAAGATTTTTAAACTCATAACTTGGTGATAAATCAGGCTCAGTATTTTTTGTTGAAAATCGGTTATACGGACAAACATCCTGGCAAATATCACAACCAAAAATTCGGCCTTCAAACTTATCTTTTAAATCATCAGGTAAATTTTCTTTGTTTTCAATAGTTAAATAGGAAATACATTTTCGCGAATCAAGAGTGTAAGGCTTAATTAATGCATTAGTCGGGCATGCATCCAAACATTTAGTGCAACTACCACAATAATTTTTATGAGGTACATCATATTCTAATTCAATATCAAGAATGATTTCTCCAATAAAAAAAAATGACCCTGATTTTTTGTTTATCAAACAGGTATTTTTTCCAATCCAACCTAATCCTGCTCGCTCTGCCCAGGCTTTTTCCAAAACGGGAGCCGAATCAACAAATATTCTTGCAGAAACTTTGCCGAATTTTTCTTCAATACTTCGTAAAAGTTCTTTAAGCTTATATTTTAATATAAAATGGTAATCCTTACCGAAAGCATATTTTGAAACTATGAAATTGTTATCCTGGAAGTCTGTTTTTTCGGGAAAATAATTAAATAATACCGAAATTATTGATTTGGCATTTTCTTGCAAAAGACTTGGGTCAAGGCGTTTTTCAAGATTATTTTGCATATAATGCATTTCGCCTTGGAAACCTTTATTAAGCCAATCATGAATTTTTTCCGACTCATCTTTCAGAAAACCCGCTTTAGAAATGCCACATTGAAAAAAACCAAGCTCGCCGGCTTTTGTTTTAATAAATTCCGAAATGATTTTTTTTCTGTTTTCCGGCATCAGAAAAGCTTTCTTTGTTCCGGCTTTTTTTCTTTTCCAAGATGGCGATAGACTAAATCAGTTGCTTCGCGACCCCTCGGCGTACGCATAATGTATCCTTCCATGATTAAAAACGGCTCATAAACTTCTTCGATCGTTCCCGGGTCTTCCCCAACGGCAGTAGCAATTGTTGTCAAACCAACCGGTCCGCCATTAAATTTATCAACTATTGCCGATAATATTTTATTATCCATTTCATCAAGTCCGTTAACATCAACATTTAAAGCAGATAATGAATACTTAGAGATTTGCATATCTATGGTGCCGTTACCTTTGATCTGAGCAAAATCTCTGACACGTCTTAAAAGCATATTGGCAATTCGTGGTGTTCCACGGCTTCGTCTTGAAATTTCAATTGCGGCATCATCAACTATGGGAATTCGAAGAATAGATGCCGAACGTTTAATAATTCCTCTAAGTGTTTCGGAATCATAATATGACAGACGAGAATTAATTCCAAAACGTGAACGTAATGGAGCTGTAAGCAATCCCGAACGTGTTGTAGCTCCAATTAAAGTAAAGGGATTGACTGCGATTTGAACACTCCTGGCATTAGGGCCTGTTTCAATCATAATGTCAATCTTGTAATCTTCCATTGCTGAATATAAATATTCTTCTACAACAGGGCTTAAGCGATGAATTTCATCAATAAATAAAACTTCGTTCTCTTCGAGGCTTGTTAATAATCCGGCTAAATCACCGGGTTTATCCAAAACAGGGCCGGATGATACTTTTATGCCTACATCTAATTCATTAGCAATAATGTATGATAAAGTTGTTTTACCCAATCCCGGAGGGCCGTGCAATAAAACATGATCCAATGATTCGCCTCTTTGTTTGGCTGCTTCAACAAAAATCTTTAAGTTTTCGACTACACTTTTTTGTCCTGCAAAGTTGTCAAAATCAGGTGGCCTTAATACTTTTTCGATTTCCTTTTCTGCTTGTGACAACGTTTGGGCGCTGGGGTCGAGATTTTCATTCATCCATTTTTATTTTTCTAATCAAATAAATAAGTTGATATAATTTTTTTTGCGAAGATACTAAAACTTCATTCTTGAGTGAAAGAAGTTATTATCATCGCATTTTTACCGCAATTTTATAATAACAAAACAGAAATCACTTGTAAACTAAGGATTCCATCTTTTTGAAAGATGGAATCCATTTCTCCCCAGAAAGCTAAATTTTGCTATCCTTGAATTATCAATATTTTGGCAAGTTAAGGGATGGCATCC
>CAZBSL010000008.1:28359-33401 GCA_964494265.1 uncultured Bacteroidales bacterium | reverse complement strand
GGCGGTGGTCTGCAAAACCATTTACAGCGGTTCGAATCCGCTCGAGACCTCAAGAGCCTTGTATAGAAATATATGCAAGGTTTTTTTAATTAAGCTGACTGTTTTATTTTTCCAAATAATCAGCATCAATCAATCTGTTAGTCCCATCCTGATAAAGTGCATAGTTAAATCCTTTATGGATACAATAAGCACCTGTTTCACAGTTCTTATTCACCGCAAGATAACCTATCTGGAAATTTTTATAATTTTTCAATTTTGCGGCTATTCGTTTTACGGCTTCTTCACAAGCTTCTTCAGGTGATTTACCATTTCGCATAAATTCAACCAAAAGAAAACAACCGAGGGTCTTCATTGCAAGCTCTCCCATACCTGTTGCGACTGCACCACCAATTTCATTATCAACAAAAAGCCCTGCTCCAATTATGGGTGAATCGCCGACGCGTCCATGATATTTAAATGCCGCCCCGCTTGTTGTGCAGGCACCTGCAATATTTCCTTTATCATCAACAGCAAGCATCCCGATAGTATCATGGTTTTCGGAATTGATAATCGGCTCGTATTTTGATTTAATTTTCCATTTTTCCCAGGCATTTTTAGCTTTTTCTGTTAAAAGATTTTCTTCCTCAAAACCATTTTCCAAAGCAAATTGCAAAGCTCCTTCACCGGCAAGCATAACATGAGGAGTTTTTTCCATCACCAAGCGAGCAACCGAAATCGGATGTTTGATGTTTTGCAAAAAACAAACCGAACCGGCATTTCCGTTTTCATCCATGATAGAAGCGTCTAAAGTTACTATTCCATCTCTGTCGGGTAATCCGCCTATTCCGACCGAAAGATTGTCTTCATCTGCTTCGGTTATCCGAACTCCTTGCTCGACAGCATCAAGTGCTCGTCCATTATTACTTAAAATTTCCCATGCAACTTCATTTGCCTCCATTCCATGATTCCATGTGGAGATTACCAAAGGTTTTGAGCCATCTTCTCCCATGAAAAATGGAAGCGATGGTTTAGATGCATTTATTTTATTAAATGGAATTAGCAGACCTGCCAAAGAAGTAAGGCCCACACCCGAAATAAATTTTCTTCTGTTAATCATATTTTGATTTTATGTATTCAATTTTTTGCTTAGCCAAGAAAATAACATTATCCGAACAATTATTTTCATATATCTTTTTTGCAAATTTCTCGCTATAATATTCATCTCTCAATTCTTGTACATTTATCTCAAATATTTTTGCAAGCTTAATTATTCGTTTTTCATCAAATTCACGTTTATTATTCTCAACCTTGCTGAGATTTGCCGAATCCATATCCAGTTTTGCAGCAAGCTGTGTTAAGGTAAGCCCTTTACTTGTCCTTAATATCCGTATATATTCTCCAAATGTTTCTTTCATTTGACTTGTATTATTTGACTTGTCAATTAACGACAAATTTATACAACTCTTTTATTAAAATCAAAGATTGTTTATAAATGTTTTTTGGCTTTATAAACGACATATTATGAGGTACTCGTTACAAACTATCGCAAGTCGCACAAAACTATATTTTGGCAGCAAAATTAAAATGCTGCCGAAAATTAGTTGGCGTTATATATCATTTCCATTTTCTGTAAATATTAATTTGCTTATATAGGCAGCCCTGTTGCATCACTCATTTTACGTGCGAAAAAAATAACGCACGAATATTTTGACGCACGAAGAAAAATGTGTTATATTTGCAGAAAAAAGTAAACAATGAAAAAAATTATTCCTATTACTCCCAGCACTGGTGGTTCAGTTTCGCCAAATAATATTATTGGTCGCGATAAAGAAATTAATTTATTTTGGAGTAAACTTGAAAAACAAGGTATTACTCTTTTTGCTGAAAGGCGTTTTGGTAAAAGTTCTATTTTGAGAAAGATGGAGGCTGATGGAAAAAAAGGTTTTATTCCAATATATAAACCAATTGAAGGTATTTCATCACCTGAAAATGCAGCAGCAGTATTGCTGGATAGGATAAAAGAGATGGACTTAATTGATGAAGGCCTGTTAAAAAAGCTGGAAAATTTCTATAATAAAACAACAGAAATAGTTGAAGATGTAAAGGGGATAAAACTGAAGAAGTTAGAATATACCTGGCAAAAACAACTTCATTACTTATTTAGTAAACTATCTGAAAAGCATAGCGACAAAACAATTGTAATAATGCTCGACGAATTCTCAATATTCCTTGATAAGTTGAAAAGTGATGAAGCATCAACAATAATTGGTTTTTTAAGAGACATCACTTTTGAAGAAGAATTCAAAAATATCAGGTTTGTTTTTTGTGGTTCAATAGGTATTGATTTAGTATTGGATAAAATCAAAAAAGTTGGGCATAATATTGGTGATCCATTAAACCACATGTACAAACACGAACTCCAACCATTTACTGATGATAACGCAAAGTTTTTTGGAAAGTGTCTTAACTTAGGTTGTAATCTAAATATGACCAATGATCTCATAGAGCAAATTTGTGACAGGGCTAATAATATTCCATATTTCATTGATATTGTCTTTGATAAACTTTCTAAAATTAATAAAGCAAATCAAAAAGCAATTGAGGATACATTTGAGGAAATATTGGATGACACCAAGGGCAAAGAAAGCATCAAACATTTTTATGACAGAATTGAAGATTTTTACCCTAAATGCAAAAGTTCTATTTATATTTTAAACTACATAAGTAAAAGCACACAAACAGTAACAGAAAAAGAAATTGTCAATAACGTACTGACGAATACAACTGAGATCAATCGCCTTGAAATTAATAAAGAAATTGAAAGACTCAGAAATGATGGATATCTTCACCGCACTATAAAAGGTGAAGAAAGATTATATGATTTTAAATACTCCTTGTTAAAATCGTGGTGGAAAAGGAATAAAGCATATTAAAAAAATAAAACATGATCAACTCACTTTTAACATTTGGGGCAAAAAGTGTTAAGCCCGAAATTCTTGAACAAACATTGACCGGAAGAAAAGATACTGTAAATGAAATTGAGAAAAACTGTATTAATAAAACACAGAACTCTTCCACCTGGCAATCGTTGATAATTTCTCCCCGTGGGAGCGGTAAAACACATATTATCAAAGTCTTGTATCACCGTTTGAAAAATAATAAAAAAATATCCGACAAATCGGTGATTGCATATATGTCGGAAGATGAGGTTGGGATTTCTGATTTTACAGATTTGATGGTCAGTATTTTACGAGCTTTTGCAAGATATAGTGAAATAGGAAGCGAAACACTTGAAACTCAAATTTCAGAAGCATCCTTGATAAAAGATAGTCAGAAAAGGGAAATATTTGTTAAAAACATACTTATTGGATTTGCTAATAAAAAGATAATAATTCTTCTTATTGAAAATTTTGATAAAATCTTAAAGAGTCTTGGCTCTCATGGTCAAGGAAGCCTTCGTGATTTTGTTCATCAATACAATAACCTAAGTATAATAGCTACAAGTCAAAACTTAATTTCAAATCTTCAGGACAGTAAAAACCCCTTCTATAATTTCTTCAATGTTTTTCAACTTGAAAAGTTGGATTTTGAAAGAACTATCCGGTTTCTGGAAGCAATTGCAAAATCAGAAGGTAATACGAAATTAATAAGCGAAATTAATAAACCGGAATTTAAAGGGAAATTAAGGGCAATTTACGAACTTACCGAAGGTAACCACCGTTTACTTGTTACCTTTTATTCCTTTTTGAAGGCAGATTTTAAATCAGAACTTTCTGGAGTTTTTGTCAAAGTAATGAACGATTTGAAACCCTATTATGAACAGTTTGTAAATGTTTTGCCTACACAACAGCAAAAAATTGTAAAGCATCTTAGCCTGAATCGTGGAGCAATAAGCGGAAAAGAAATTGCGAGGGCATGTTTTATTGAGACTAATGTTTTTAGCAAGCAAATATCTTTACTATATGAGAAAGGTATGATAGACAAAAACAAATCCGGTAAAGATGTATTCTATGAAATAAAAGAGCCTTTGATGCGTATTTGTTTTGAAATTAGTGAAAACCCCGATGGAATATCAAGGTTATTTGTTAATTTTTTAAGCATTTATTACGACCGAAAAGATATTAGAAATAAATATATAAAATACGAGTACGGTGCAAGGTTTCAATGTAAAGAAATAAAATCCAAATATGAACAAGAAGCCTTGATGTACAGTATGGCATTAAATGAGCCGGAAAGAGAAAAAATCTCATTTGCACGTAAAATTTTGGATAGAATTGACAATAATAAAGAACTGGAAAACACAATTCACTCACCTGATACAGGTTTGCTTAAACAAGTTGACTTATCATATGAAAGTTTCAAAAAAGGAAATATCTTTTTAGAGAAAAATCAATACGAAGAAGCTATTAAACACTTTCAAAAAGCTGCAAAATCTTATCCTGAAAACGAATTTCTTTTTTTAAAAACAGGGATTGCACAAATTAGGCTTGGAAAACATGAAGATGCCTTGGAAAACTGTATAAAAGCAGTTGAGATTAATCCTGAATACGAATGGGCATTTTTGTTGATGGGAATCGCATTTTTAGATATAAAACAATACAAAAAAGCCATTGAAGCTTTCCAAATAGCAATTGGGATTAATCCTGAAAACGATAGGACTTTTATCGGGATAGGAAGCGCATTTTCAAATCTGAAACAATATAAAGATGCCATTGATGCATTCCAAAAAGCAATTGAGATTAACACTGAAAACGAAGGGGCTTTTTTAGGGATGGGAATGGTGTTTTTAGATTTAAAACAATACAAAAAAGCCGTTGAAGCTTTCCAAAAAGTAATTGAGATTAACCCTATAAACGAATTGGCATTTTACTGGATGGGAAACGCATTTTTTAATTTGAAACAATACAAAGAAGCAATTGAAGTATTTCAAAAAGCAGTTGAGATTAACCCTAAAAACGAAAGGGCTTTTTACGAAATGGGAATAGCCTTTTCAAATCTGAAACAAGATAAAGATGCAATAGAAGCTTATCAAAAAGCAGTTGAGATTAACCCTGAAAACGAAG